>CAMWXM010000268.1 GCA_947178195.1 uncultured Ruminococcus sp. | reverse complement strand
CCTTTTTGTGCATTTTCACTAATTCATTCTGAAAATGCTCATTTATAGTTATAAATTGCAACTACAGAAACGGTGATAAGTCTGAATATACCTATTACACTCAGAACGCTCACAGCGATGTTGTAAATCTTAATACTATACCATGAACATTAAATGAAAGGAAGTATTATGATAGTGAAATCATATATTTTTCGATTACTGACTTGTATATTTGCTATAATTTGTATTTTTTTATCTGGCTGTAATAAAAAGGATGAAGCATGTGTGTCGCTTAAGGTATTAGATGAATCTACAAATATCATTGATATAATATCTGAAAAGTATTCTAATAAAGATATGTTTGAAGAAGTTCAGGAAAACAAATATACATTAGATGAATTGAATAAGATATATCCGATTGAATTTGTAAAAAAATACACGAATGAAGATGAATTATATTTTGACGTAGCTTATATAACATCAAATGGATATATAATTCTTCATTACGACGGATCGGGTAATTATGTATTCGGTGAGGATGCTATTGCGGAAAGAATACTAAATGAATTTGATGCATTAAGTATTGGTGATTCAATTGATGATGTAAAGAAAATTGATGAAAATGGAAAATTTACGTTTCTTTATACTGGGCGTGTTGATTTACCTAAAATCTCGTATCATTATACCGTAGATGGTTACATGGTCATGATACATTACGATTCAAGTTGTGTTATTACAAAAATTGAAAATAAACTGATTTAATGTGTCAAACCTGTAAGGGTTAATGAAAAATTTTGTGTAAGTGAGTTTCAATAATATTCAACCTTACAATCGCTTAATTGCTATTTCATGAGTTATTAGTGTAACTGCAGAATCTGTTCGGCCATTGGCAGTATTCCTCCTGTGATCAAACACAGGCGTTTCTACTCTGAATTTTTAGCTGTCGCTTAACTTCAAAAATTTTGAGAAAATTGTGTCAAGTTTTATTAGACATCCTCGGAAACTAGCGTGCGGCGAATGACAAAAGATTTTTGCGATAGGCTAGGAAGACGACGACGGCGGGATGGCGCCCTCCTAGGAGGAAGACGACGCATATCGCTAAAAGATTATGACAGGCGGTGTGCGGTAGTTTCCGAGGAGGTCTATTATACAACATCACCAATTGTTTTATATATTCTATTGACATTATTCCTAATTATATGATATAATATTATTAAAACTTTAACAAGTTCAGTGAGGATTAATAAAATGATTGAAAACTGTTGTATATGCGGAAAAAAAGTTGAAACCATTTTTAAACTACCATGTATTTACCCTGATAATATAGGTCACTATACTCAGCACATAGGAATATGTGAAAGCTGTGGATTGGCTTTTACCCAAAACCCATTTACGGCACAGCAATTAGAGGATAGATACAAAAACAATTCAAAATATGAATATGATTCTGATGATTACTATAATATAGATATTGATGAAGCTTATGCCAAAAGATGCATTAGGCAAAAAAATTTTATCGATAGTAATATTGATGGTGATTATTCAACCATATTAGAAATAGGTGCGGCTTCGGGCTATAATTTAAGCTTATACAAAGACAAAGAAGTATTAGGTGTTGAACCTTCTAAAAAAAATTGCATCTTAGCAAATAAAAATTATAACGTAAATATGTACAATGGTATGTTTTCCGAATATATTAATGAAAACAATTGCCAAAAATACGATTTAATTTTTTTATCTCATACTCTGGAACATATTGTTAATCCTTATGAATTTATCAAACAATGTAGATCAATATGTAATAAATACATATTTATTGAAGTGCCTACTATCGATTGCCAATTAGTTGATGAATTATTTGCTATATTCTCCGATGAACATGTTAATTATTTTTCGTTAGAAGGTTTAACTAATATGATGAACTCACTTAATTTTCAATTGATATCTTCAAATATTATACATCATAGTAATGTGCAAATTCAATTAGGTTATTCGGTTATGTCAACATTATGGAAAAAAACTGATGAAAATATAAACAAAAGTATTTTTATACAAAGCAGTAAAAACTTATTTCAATACTATATAAACAGCAATAATAATAAATTGCCTAAGATTCAATCATTGATTAATAATATAGATGATAATGAGAAATTAGCAATTTGGGGTGTTGGAAATCACTTGGCAAAGCTATTGGCCAATACTGATCTTTGCAAAAAGAACATTGTGAAATTTTATGATTCAGATGTTCATAAGCATTCAAGCACTGTTTTTAATAAACCAATTGCTTCTTTTGACGAATCAGATATTTTTGAAAAAAGGATAGACAGTATTTTAGTTGCAACATACTCTGCCCAAAAAACTATATGCAAAATATTAGACAAGCATAAGAACAACTGTAAAATTTATTGTTTGTATGATTTGTGATCTTAATTTGAATGTATTTTTGTCATATTAAATATAAAACTTGCTGCCTAAAAATTGTTTGAGAAAAATGTGTCAAGTATTATTGACAAAATCAGAATCTGTTTCTAAAACGGAGAGTATGCAATGGGCTATGCGCTTTGAAATGGAGCGATATAAATTTTCACGAACAAACGATAAGTATCTCAAAAACTTGTCAGCGCATTCGCACAAACGGAGATACTGCTACCAAATTGATAATTACTTCTCCCAAAAACCGTTCATCTGTAAGAATCATTCCCTTGCCAGTATTTATTATAAAGCTACTAAAGGAATTTATACCGTCAGATGAAAATACGTATCTGCTGTATGGTTCAGATAAAGTCATAGAACCGAGGACTATACAATATCGCTTTCACGGTATTCTCCGTAAAGCTGAATTACCGTCAATTAATTTTCACTCTCTTAGACACATTTTCGCTACATCCTGTATTGAAATAGGATTTGATGTGAAAACTCTGTCCGAGATTCTGGGACATAGAACTGTTGAAATTACGCTAAACCGTTATGTTCATTCCTCTATAAATCGAAAACGGGAGTGTATGGAATGGCTGTCCCTAAATGCCGTTTAATTTTTACTGCCGTCATAAATTACGTCATTCAGAATAAAAAACACCTATATTATGTGGTTGTCGGACTGTTTATCAGTAATGATTGGAATTTACGAAAGATTTTTAGCTGTCTTTTGTTTATTATACCACAGATTTATATGTTTATCCACAATTTGATCTTGTATGCGGCAATGTGTCACTTCACAAAAAAAGTATTAGAGGAACTGCGTCTGAGATTTGTAAAATTCTGAATTAAAAGTTTCCGGAACAGGATTTTAATAACAATTGGCTGTACCGTGATTTACTTCAGCATGATGATAAAATTCGTTCACTTGGAATTGATTATGGCAAGACCAAAAGCAACGGTATTAGAAATATTTATATCAGCCATAATGCTGAAAAGGACAGCAGTGGCGGTAAAAGCTTATGTACTGAAAGTGTTATCCCTGCCGTCCCTCCATATCTTGAAAACGTCCAAGATACGTTGGTTGAGGTTGTAGCAGTTGATAATTCTTCTGAGAATAATGCTGTCCCTGATGGCTCTTAGGAGAGCAGTGATTTCATACAGCTTATGACAGACAGACTTCACACAAGTGGGAACGATTTTTAGAAAGCTTTATGAAGATCATGTGCTTGGAACAATCGATGACGAGCAGTTCAGAATGCTGTCGCAGGTGTATATCGAGGAGCAGAATAAGCTCAAAGCTGATATTTTGGAGTTTAATAATTCAATATCTGAATTGAAAAGTCAGACGGCTAATACGTCAAAATTCACATCCATTGCTAAGAAATACACCGATATCACAGAACTTACCTCAAGAGATACTACACACATTTGTGTTGAGAATAGAAGTTAATGAAAAGTAGGAAAATGACAACGGCAGCGTTTCGCAAGAAGTTGATATCCACTTTACACATATTTGTACTGTGAAATAGCAAAAAGAAAACGGAGAGCATCTACTCTCCGTTGTACATAAGTTACGCTGTTCCCTATCTGCACCGCCTATCTAGGGCCTATCTAGGCGGTTTGAATGGGGTACATCTATTTTATAGTACCAATATGTCTTGCTACTATAAAATAGATGAACGGTAAAAGTACCATTTTTTTTGGGCATCAATAAAAAATTTGTGTAAAAGTAAAAGCGAACAAAAAGTCAAAGGCTTGAAAAGCAAGCATAATAATGGATTTCTCGTAATCGGCATATTCCCGAATGCT
>CAMWXM010000267.1 GCA_947178195.1 uncultured Ruminococcus sp. | reverse complement strand
ATTGTATAATTTCAACAAAGAATTCAATGAAACCTTGACACTTTAGGGGTTGAAATTAAATAACAACCATGATATAATAATTAAGTAATCGAATTGTAATATTTATGCAGACAATTCTAAATACGGTAAAGAAAAGATGACAAAACGATTAAAAGGAGGACTTTGTATGGTACATAATGCCAGAAAGGTTACAGCATTTGTAATCTCTATGATACTTATTTTTATTTTTTCTTTTTCGTCAGCTGTCGACATTTATGCAGATGGCGGATATAAAAGCTGGCTGCAAAGCGACTCAAGGTGGGGTAGCAAGCGTCTTGGCGTCAGCTACGAAACTATGTCTCAGGTAGGCTGCGCCGTTACTTCTGTGGCGATGCTTGCAGTCCATTCGGGCTCTGTAAGCGAAAGCTCCTTTGACCCGGGCATACTTTGCGATTATCTGAGCAAAAACAACGGCTTTGACAGCTATGCAAATCTTTATTGGGGTGCGGTTTCAGGTCTTGTACCTAACTTTACATTTCAGAAAAAAGCAAGCATTTCCTCATCAACTAAAGCAGAAGTTACCAGTAAGCTTTCAGATTTTATAAATCAGGGGTATTATATCATACTTTCTGTTAATAACGATTCTCATTGGGTCGCTATTGATTCTGTAAAAAACGGGGAAGTCTATATGATGGACCCTGCGCAGAATCGTACAAACAAGCTTTTTGATGTTTATAAGCCGGAGAAAATGCCTCAGGTAAGACTGTATAAGGGCGCAAAAGCTCCTGCAAAAGCAGACCCGGACTTTGAATATATTACCGGTCATTACAAAACAACTGCTCCACTTAATATACGTGCTACATATAGCAATGCGGCAAGTATTTTAAAAACGCTTCCTGAAAATTATATCGTTAATGTACAGGGGATATATGCTGATAAATGGGGAGAGATAGAATATAATGGTAAAAAAGGTTATATATGCTTGGAATATGCCGCATATATTGAAGATATGTATACATATAAAATTGGATGTTATAAGGTGACTTCGCCAAACGGAATGTATTTAAGGTCGGACATCGGAACTCAGAATAGTATTGTCTGTCTTGTTCCCTATAATATTCAGGTTTCTGTATACGGCGTTAGGGAAGGCTGGGGTAAAACGTCATATAACGGAAAATCCGGCTGGATATGTATGGAATATGCAGAATATATCGGTAAAATACCTGTAACGACTACTACTTCTAAGGTGACTACTACAAAGGTAGTGAAAACCACTAAATCTACTACCACAACAAAAGCTACTACCACCACAAAGGCTACTACTACAAAAGCTACTACTACCACCAAAGCCACTACCACAACAAAGGCTACTACCACCACTAAAGCCACTACCACAACAAAGGCTACTACCACCACTAAAGCCACTACCACAACAAAGGCTGTTCCACTTATAAAAGGCGATGCAAACAGGGACGGCAGACTTTCAAAGGTCGATCTGATAATGCTTAACAATTATATAGCAAGACCTTATGCCAGAAATAATGATTTAGAATATGTTCTGGACGTAAACGATGACAAGAGAATAGATGAACGTGATTCAGTTTATCTGTTATGGTTGATTCTCAATAAAGGAAAATAATTTATGGAATGGAAAGAAGTCAATATTTATACTGCAACAGAAGGAGTCGATATATTATGCGCATCTCTTATGGATATCGGCATAAAAGGCTTTGCGGTAAAGGACGCTGAAGATTTTAATGAGTTCCTTAATAATAAGGACGGCAAATGGGATTATATCGACTATTCCATTATGGATCTGAGTAATTGCGAGACATGCGTTACGGTATATATTCCCGATAATGCACAGGGCGCAGAAATGATGAATCAGCTTTCTTCCATGCTGAAAAAAATGAAGGAAAATGACAGCAAAAATATTTTCGGAAGATTAGAGATGGAAATTGATAATATTCGTGAAGAGGACTGGGCAAACAACTGGAAGCAATATTTCAAGCCCATGAAAATAGGAAAAAAGCTTATTGTTAAGCCGTCGTGGGAGGATTATGACAATAAAGACGAACGTATTGTTTTAGAGATCGACCCGGCTTCAAGCTTTGGAACAGGTCAGCATACCACAACAAAGCTGTGTCTTGAGACACTTGAAGGAACGCTGAAAGCTGGGGACAGAGTGTTGGATATGGGCTGCGGAAGCGGTATCCTTTCGATAGGTGCAATGCTCCTTGGCGCAGAAAGTGCAACGGCTGTTGATATAGAGCAGAATGCTGTTGAAACGGCAGCTGAAAATGCGCAGAAAAATAATATTTCTTTTATGAAATATACAGCTTACTGCGGAGATGTTATATCCGATGAAAAGCTTGACAAAATTATTGGAGAAGAGTATGATATAATTACAGCAAATATTGTTGCTGATGTTATTATTGCTATGAAGGATATTTTCCGTCGGAAAATCAAGAACGGAGGAATACTTATCATTTCGGGTATTATTACCGAACGTAAGAATGAGGTTACGACTGCCGTAGAGCATTCCGGTTTTGAAATTATTGATTCTGCGGAAGATGACGGCTGGGCAGCAGTAAAGCTAAAAGCTATATAACGTATTGCCGCACAAAAGCTTATTAAAGGTTTTGTGCGGTATTGCCTTTGAAAACATCCATAAACAGATAAAAGGAGTTTTTATATGAAAACAGCTATTTTTGATTTGGACGGGACTCTTGTTAATTCTTTGGCGGATATTGCTGAAGCATCAAATTATGCAATGCGCAGTCTGGGATTTCTGGAGCATGAGCTCTCAAGCTTTAATTATTTTGTGGGGGACGGCGTTAAAAAGCTTATGGAAAGAGTTCTGCCTGATGACAGGCAGGAAATGATCGATACTGCTCTCGAGCTTTATAACGAGTATTATAATGAAAATTATACCGTGAAAACTTATGCCTATGACGGTATCAGGGAAACCCTTGAAAAGCTTAAAAGCAGAGGCACCGTTCTTGCGGTGGCTTCAAATAAAACTCATATATTTACTCAGAATGTTATTCATCATTATTTCGGAGATGATATCTTTTCGGAGGTATGCGGAAAATCTGAAGGCAGACCTGTAAAACCTGACCCGGCAATTATAAAGGATATTATGCGGAAATTAAATGTGGCCTGTGAAGAATGCGTTATGGTCGGGGATACGTGCATAGATATAAATACCGGTAAAAATGCGGGAATTAAAACTATCGGCTGCCTGTGGGGATTTAGAACCCGTGAGGAGCTTGTAAATGCAGGCGCTGATTTTATTGCAGAAAAACCGGAGGATATTTTTAGGTTTATTTGTGAATAAATTTAGGGCATAATCGTGCAATTTTTGTGCTAAGACAGTTCATATAACGGACTGTCTTTTTTTATAAATAAGAATAAATTAGATTTTCGGATATTTGAACAAAACAACAGCTATTAATTTGTGAAAAATGCCAAAAATTTGAAAAAACTGTAACAATATCCCCTGTCAAAACGTTATTTAAATGAATATATTGCGATTGAAATAAAAAGAGAAAATATGTAAATAATAAAGTAACAATTTAAATAAACTTAATTCGCAATAAAAAGACAGATAATAAATTATCAGGGGGAATTATAAAATGTCTATTAATGAAAAAGAAACAAGGTGCGCAGAAAATATTGAATTTGCAGCTTCGAGGACAGAATTGCCGAATGAAATATTGGATAAGTTAGCTGACGCAAATGTTTTCTTTAGCTGGGAATACTATGATTATATAAAAGCAAGAAATGAAGAAATATATTATCTTTTTAATAATAAATATATTATTCCTGTCAGAGTTAAAAAGGCATTTATTTTGAGAGCCGGGTTATTGGACAGCGAACCGTTTTGTCTGACGTCGGAAAATTCGTTAAAGGATCAGAAAACATTCTTGAACAAATGCTGTAATTACATCAAGAAATATCATTTATTAGATTGGATACAATCGGAAATTACAGCCGATTTTCAGGTTTATCCTGATAACGCTGTTGTTTATGGTTCGGGAAACTATATTCTCGATATTGAAAATCATACAGAGCAGGAATTATTCTCAAAATTACACAGCAAAAACAGAAATATGGTAAGGCGTGGAGAACGTGAGGGAATTACTGTTATGAGGGGAAGTGACATGCTTTTCAGCGATTAAAAACGTGTCGAAGATCAGGTCTGGGAACGCAGTCATGCAGCGCCGAGAAGCATG
>CAMWXM010000266.1 GCA_947178195.1 uncultured Ruminococcus sp. | reverse complement strand
AAATAAGAAAATGTCCATAACATTATTTGAATTTAAAAATCCAAATTATTTTAAAGTAAAAATAAAATCGCCATATAATTACTATAGTGCAAAACCTGTTGCCGCCATTCTTTTAACTTTGGGTTTCTTCATTTTTGCAGGTGGTTGCATAATAATATCTGAATTGATTAATTAAAAAATTGAAGAGTAAGAAATTATGAAAACAAATAAAATAATAAAAAATATTACCGACAATGATTTTCTGTTAGGATTTTTAGCGGGAATTCTTGTGGGAATGCTGATAAAATCCCCTAAAAACGGCGTTATTATCGGAAGCTATAACGGCAACTGTAAAAATCAGGTTGACGGAAAAAAACATAAAAAATAAGGAGTTCAGTAATATGAATAAATCTGTAAGAAAGGCAATTATTGCCGGAAACTGGAAAATGAATAAGACAAGACCGGAAGCAAAAGAACTTCTGGAAGCTATTAAGCCTTTGGTTGCAAACGCTGAAGGAAAGGTTGAAGTTATCGCATGCGTACCTTTCACAAACCTTGAAACAGCAATCAATACAACAAGCGGTTCAAATGTAAAAATTGGAGCTGAAAATGTTCACTTTGAAAAGAGCGGAGCATATACCGGCGAAATCTCGGCTGATATGCTGGTTGAACTGGGCGTTGAATATGTTGTTATCGGTCACTCTGAAAGAAGACAGTATTTCGGAGAAACAGATGAAACTGTAAATAAGAGAACAAAGGCTGCTCTTGCCGCAGGATTAAAGCCTATCGTATGCGTTGGCGAACTTCTCTGGGAAAGAGAATGCAATATTACAGAAGAGGTTATTGCACGTCAGATAAAGCTTGACCTTTATGATGTATCAGCTGAGGACGTTAAAAAGACAGTTATTGCTTACGAACCAGTATGGGCTATCGGTACAGGCAAGACTGCTACTGCTGATCAGGCAGAAGAAGTATGCGGATTTATCCGTGCAACTCTTGCTAAAATTTATGATCAGGCTACTGCTGACGCTGTTACAATTCAGTACGGCGGTTCAATGAACGCTGCAAACTGTGCTGAACTTCTTGCAAAGCCAAATGTTGACGGCGGACTTATCGGCGGAGCTTCCCTTAAAGCTAACGATTTTAATACTATTGTTCAGGCTGCTGTTGAAGGGTAATTCAAATAAAATATTATACACTAAGCTGTATTAATCGAAAGGAAATGATCAATAAATGGCAAAAAAACCTGTTGCCTTAATTATAATGGATGGTTTCGGCTATAATGCAAGCGATTACGGTAATGCAATTACAGCCGCAAATACACCAAATCTTGATAAATATATGCAAGGTCCTAACACTCTTATCGGTGCAAGCGGACTTGACGTTGGTCTGCCTGATGGACAAATGGGGAATTCTGAGGTAGGACATACAAACATTGGCGCTGGCAGAATCGTATATCAGATGCTGGTAAAAATTTCAAAATCCATAAAGGACGGCGATTTTTTCAGCAACAAGCCGCTTCTGGACGCAATGAACAACTGCAAGACTAATAATTCTGCTTTACATCTTATGGGGCTCCTCTCTCCCGGCGGTGTTCATAGCAATATGGAGCATCTTTACGGGCTGCTTGAAATGTCTAAGAAAAATAATATAGAAAAGGTTTATGTTCATGCTTTTCTGGATGGACGTGACGTACCGCCTTCATCGGCAGCTGAATTTATGGAAGAAGCATGCAATAAAATGAAGGAAATTGGCGTAGGCTCTGTTGCAACAGTTGCAGGTAGATTTTACGCTATGGACAGAGATAACGCATGGGACAGAGTAGAAAAAGCTTATAACGCTATGGTTCTTGGGGAAGGCGTTGAAGGAACATGTCCAGTACAGGCTATTAAAGATTCTTATGCTAACGATGTTACAGACGAATTTATGCTCCCGACTGTCTGCAATAAAGATGGAATGATAAAAGCAAACGACAGTATTATTTTCTTCAATTTCCGTCCTGATCGTGCAAGACAGATAACAAGAGCCTTTGTTGAAGAAGATTTTAAGGGTTTTGAAAGACAAAAGGGATTTTTCCCTGTTGAATTTATTTGTATGGCTCAGTATGACGCAGAAATGCCTAACGTTAAGGTTGCATTCCCTCCAGAAGAGCTTCATATGACCTTTGGCGAATATGTAAGTAAAATGGGCAAAACGCAGCTCAGAATTGCTGAAACTCAGAAATATGCTCACGTAACATTTTTCTTTAACGGCGGCGAAGAAAAAACTTTTGAGGGCGAGGACAGAATCCTTATCAAATCCCCTGATGTTGAAACCTTTGACATGAAGCCGGAAATGAGCGCATACGAGGTTACAGACGCTGTCGTAGACGCTATTAATAAGGATAAATATGACGCTATTATTTTAAATTATGCTAACTGTGATATGGTAGGTCATACCGGTGTTTTTGATGCAGCAAAGGCTGCAGTTGAAGCTGTTGATGAATGCGTTGGCAGAACGGTTGATGCCATTCTCTCTAAGGGCGGTGTTGCGTTTATTACCGCCGACCACGGAAACGCTGATAAAATGTACGAGGAGGACGGTTCGCCGTTTACCGCTCATACTACAAATCCAGTTCCATTCATTGTTGTCGGTAAAGACTGCGAGCTTCGTGAAGGCGGAGTTTTAGCGGATTTAGCACCCACAATGCTTAAAGTTATGGGACTTGAACAACCTTCTGAAATGACAGGTAAATCAATTATTAAATAATATTAAAGAGGCTGTTTTTACAGTCTCTTTTTTTCGGATATCATTGACCTTATAAATTTTCTAAAAATTTTCTTATATTATGATAGAAACGGCAGAATATTTTCGTAATAATAAGTGAAAGGAGGAAATACACTGCAGTGGAAATTAATAATGAAAATTTTATAAGTGAATTAAAAAAACAAAACCAAGAGGCTCTTGAATTTTTTGTAAAGAATTACGGCGGTTTAATAAAAGCCGTTGTACATCGCATTCTTTATTCATATCCTGAGGATGCTGAGGAATGTCTTTACGACATTATAATTAAAATATGGAACAATATAAATTCATTCGATGAAAACAAAAGTTCACTTTCTAATTGGGTGGCTGCTGTTTCCAAATACGGCGCACTTGACAAATTAAGAAAACTTGCTAAATATGAACCATTATCAGATATTGACAGCATTCAAATATCCTACAAAACTCATTTTACGGATAATGAAATATTTAATGAATTTTTCTCGGAGCTTATTTCATGCCTTAATGAGGAGGATAAAAAACTGTTCATATCTCTGTTCTGGTATGGCAAAACTTATGATGAAGTTTCATCTGAATTGAAAAAGAACAAAAATAATTTGTTCAATCGTGTTTCAAGAGGAAAGAAAAAAATTATAGCAAACCATCCAGATTTATTTAAAAAGGAGATAATATGAATAAGAATATATCCGATATTTTAAACAATACATGCAGCGAAGATGTAGAATATGAACATCTGAGCGATATGGAGGTAAATGATATTATGAAAAAGTTTAATGAAAATAAGAAAACCAAAACTATGAACAGAAGAATAAAAAAGTTTGCTGCCGGTTCAGTAGCTGTGGCAGCCTGTCTTACAGCATTTTTAATCCCAGTAATGTCTAATTCAAACAGCATTATTGATAAAAATAATAGTACGGTCAGTATTGCAGATAATTCAGACGTGCAGAAAAACAGTTTTTTCCTTTCAGTAGATGCGGCTGAGATAGAAGCGAATAAGGCATTCGGAGTCAGCATGGCTGATTCAGGAGGTGGAGAATTTCCATTTTCCGGTCGTACATTCTTCATTGACGGAACAAATATAAAAAATGTATCGCTTTCAATTGATAAAGGCAAATTATATAAATCATCATACGAATCCTCTTACCCAATAGAGAAAGATTTAAAACCATATAAATCATATGCGGAATGCTGCGAATGTATAGGTAATGAATATACAGGAGCGTTTGACGAGAATATAAGCTATGGATTTTATCTTTCAGAGGAAATATTTGAATCCGAAAATTCAGAAGATAATTTTAAAAAATCGTGGTATTCATGTTTTGATGAATTTGACGGCGCTATTCTTACTATATCAGTTGAGTATGAGGACGGTCAGGCAGAAAATATCAGCTATGATCTGAAGTCGGGTATGCTGGAATTGGACAAAGAAACAATGAAGCCAAACGGTAATTTTTCTGATGGAAACACGCCATATATTTATGGAGGATATT
>CAMWXM010000265.1 GCA_947178195.1 uncultured Ruminococcus sp. | reverse complement strand
TCTCTCTAAAGATCAAGAGATGTGAATCAACCTAGATAATAAAAAAGCAAAAAAATTGAAAAAATAATTTTTATGCAGTAAAATTTAATTTTGAATCGTTTTATTAATAGAACGGTTTAAAGGAAAGGAAAAAATTATGAAAAAGACATTTAAAAAAGTTTTAATCTGTGCACTTGCTTGCACCACTATGCTTGTACCTACTTCTCTTTCTGCATCTGCTGCTCATAAAACTGGTTGCGCAGGCAAAACAACATATGTAAAATGTGGTTCATATATTATTACAACCTATTCATCTCACAACTTACATACAAATGTATCTTGCTCTAAAACAGGAACAGTGTCTAATCACTCTAAGGCGTGCACATCATGTGGCGGCGATCTTGGAAATATTGGTAGCAGGATTTGCAAGTGGAGTCATCAGTACTGTCCTACTGAATATGGAGTATGTCAATACTGATTTACATCACGGTATCTCTATAAAACTTTTTTATATAGATATATCAGCTATGTGTAACAGTTACAAAGCAAACGCCCTTGGAGGATTGTCGCTCTCCGAGGGTGTTTGACGAAGTCTACATCTTGCATAATTGATTTTCTCTGCGTGGTTTTATAACTTATGAATAATTTGACAAAAAAGAAAAATATATAAATTTAAAATTAACGTAAATTGCATTGATCATGCTATTTTTATGTTTAAATACGAAAAGTATCAAGGAGATTTTCCAATGAAAAAGAAAATAATGACTTTATCAGTAATGCTACTTTTTGTCGCATTTTTTTGCAGCTGTAATTTGCAGCCGACAAATATAACTTCAAATTATGAAAATAATGTTTTCAGTTATAACTTAGAAAATTCCTGTGCATTTACAGTTGATAATAAAATACTGTATGCGTCTTTTCCGGAAGATAATACGGTCAGAAGCTATGATCGTTCAGGTAATCTTTTAAATAGCTACGATTTTGGCGAAGGCGTTCATACTAACTTATTATGTAATGAAAATTTGATTTATGCGTTTACTTACGGAGATAATGGTATTTTTATTACAACTTATGATCTAAAAACCAATAATATAAATAAACATAAGCTGGATATTGATATTAGTTCAACATTAGCCATGACTTTATTGGACGATAAAATATATATGGTTTATTGGAGTGAACATAGTGATGAATACCTTGAAAGCATAAAATATTCTCCTGACGACAGCTATGTCTATATGGGCGAAAAATCTGCGTCTATAGATATTCATGATTTTGATGTTGAGGAAATTAAAATCGACAATGTTCTTAATCTAAAACCATATAGCGAAAATGAGATAATTTATTATGCTTATGACGATATTGGCGGATATTATTTTACAATTTACAATACGTCAGAAAAAACTTTTTCTGACAGAATGTATAATAATACCCCTCAATATACTTATTCTTTCGATTTCTATGAAGGAAATATCGTATATGCAGATTTCAGCAACAGAAAAATTTCCTCTGTAGCTATTGATGATCCGGATGTTCAAGTTGATTTTATGACTAACGTAGTGTGTACGTCCGGAAATGATTTGCAAATAGAAAACGGCGAATGTTATGTTCTCGATAATGCTTCGGGAAATGTTTTCAGAACGTCTTATAACGACGCAGTAAAAGAGAATAAGGAGATAATTTTCTATTCTTCTGAGGTGTATACGGAAACGCCTTACGGCTGCGGTTATCGCATAAACTCGTCAATTCTTGAAAACAGCGAATTCGCACTTAATATCCTTGCGGAAAACAGCGACTATGATATTTGTATGATGTCGTCAGGGCAGACAATTTCAAGGAACATTCGCGACAGAGGAGCATTTTATAAATTAAACGATGTTCCAATGGTACAGGAATATCTGGATAAATGTTTTCCGTATCTCAAAGAAGCTGCGTATAATGAAAACGGCGATATCTGGATGCTTCCGATTGCAGTTGATATTCCTTGTATTGTATATAATCCGCAGAATTGTGAAAAGTATGGTATTGATATTACTTCAAATATCACGTGGGAAGAATTGTTTGATATATGCAGCAAAACTTATGAAAATCCTGAACTTAGGGATAAATTCTCGGTTAATGGTTATCAGGTTCAAAATGATATAATGAATCACTACAATAATTATTATTCTATTTCAAACGGAAAAGCGGATTATGACAATGAAACATTCCGCAATTTGTGTACCATGCTAAAAGATGCAGATATAGATTCTGATTATTTGCATACAAGAATTATAGCTCTCGATCACTATGAGAATTTAAATGAATATTTCAATGATTATTTATTTGAACTATGGCCGTATTTGTACGATGTTTTTTATGATGATGCATTCTCATCTTTGAGAGCAATTTCAACGCCTTCCGTGAAAGAAAACGAACCAAGCTGTGCTGAATGTATTTTCTTTTGCGTAAATTCAAATTCAAAAAATCTAAATGAGGCTCTCAACTATATAAGCACTTATTGCGGTTATATGTTGGGCAGAAACGATAATTACTTGATAAACGATGAAAGCGTTTATCCTTTTAGTGAAACTGCTCTTGCAAAGGATCTGTTTGGCATTTATTCAAATGCTAAAGTACATTTTACGCCGTCGGACGATATGTTCTGGAATGACTATATCGATTATCAGAGTGGAAATGTTTCGCTGGATTTGTTAGTGTCTGAAATAGAGCGTAAAACCGATATGTATCTGAATGAATAGGAGTTGATTTTTTGAAAAATTTATTCAAATTTTTGATAAACTGTCTTGCAATGTCGGCTTTTTTGTGTGGGTGTCAATCAGAAGAAAAAATGAAAGTCTCATTTGAATCAAATTCCGTCACAGTTGAGGATATTCCGGTCAAAGAAACGTCTGCTGCTCATATAGAAAAAGAACCTACAACAGAAAGTAAAACAGAAGTATTTTCAGGATTTAAACTGACAGAGAAAAGCTTTAGAGTCGGAAATACTCTTTCTTCTTTGAATCAGAATGGTTTGCTATATTGTGATGACGAAATAATGTTATTTGGCAATTCTAATGGCGATTTGATTTTACAGCAAGGCGAACAACGAAAGATAATTGCAAGCTCTATAAATGCTAAATGTATTAATGTTACTGATGATTGTGTTTATTTTATCAATTCTGCTGATGAAAATCGGGTATATATTTACAATATAAGCAACGATATATGCAAAGTATATATCGATGATTATACTTCGTTTTTGATGATCATTGATGACACCGCAGTTTATGAGGATAAAAATCATAGATTGATTTTCTTTAAAAACGGCAGTACGGAAATAATAAGTGAACAAAAGGCTTTATGGGTCGACGTTTTTGCAGATAATATAATTTATACTGAACTCAACGGTAATAATTCCGTAGTGAAAGCGTTTAACGTCAATACAAACGAAAGCGTAATTATTCTTGATTATGGCTTTTCGCCGTCGGTGTACAAGGATTATTTGTACTATCAGGCAAAGAGCGGCGAAATATTACGTTTAAATCTGCTTGATGGAAAATCAGAAGAATTCTGTTCCGAATGGGGACAACAAACTTGTTTTATTCAAGATGAATTTTACTTCTTAAATTCAAAAGGCATAAACGATAAAAACGGCGTTGTTTACCAACCGGAAAATGCTGATTTTTCTGTGACAAGTCTATTTTCCTGTAATAATGAACTGTATTTTACAGAAGGCAAAAATTCTGAGATTTATCTCTACAGATTAAATGTCAAAACAAATGAAAAGGAACTGATAGAATGAAATGGAAAACAAAATATTATCTCTGCTTAATTCCCAGTCTTTTAGGCGTATTAATATTTTATATTCTGCCATTTATAAAAATTTTATATTATTCCGTTTTGAACAATCAGTTTGAGAAAAAATTCGTTTGGTTTGAAAATTATATCGACGCTATAACAAACAGTTATTTTAGGTTGGCTTTGAAAAACAGCTTTATGCTGATTTTGATTTGCGTTCCGATTGTTGTAATATCGGCTATACTGCTCGCGATTATAATAAATAAATTGAATAATATCGGAAGGCTATTGTCATCGTTATTTATTATTCCGATTGTTATTCCAACAGCCGCTATTGTTTCCGTTTGGCATAATCTGTTCGGCAATGTTGATTCGGTTATTGTAATTTATCTTTTGTTCATATGGAAAAATTTAGGAATATGTATAATATTAATATCGGCTGCTGTCAGCGGAGTACCCAAACAGATTTATGA
>CAMWXM010000264.1 GCA_947178195.1 uncultured Ruminococcus sp. | reverse complement strand
CAAGCGATTATATGCAAGTGGCTCACGGCTTTGAAAATGCCGGAGCGTCAGGGATTCATATGGTCGCCCTTGACGGCGCAAAGGAAGGCAGACCTGTCAACACAGAAATTTACAAAAACGTAGCAGCGGAAACTAATTTAAACATAGAGCTGGGAGGCGGAATAAGAGACCTTGATACAATTGATGAATATCTTTCTATGGGTATTTCAAGAGTAATAATCGGTTCTGCAGCTCTTAAAAATCCTCAGCTTGTAAAGGAAGCTGTTGAAAAATTTGGCAGCGAGCATATCGCCGTAGGAATAGATTCAAAGGACGGTATGGTTGCGACTGAGGGCTGGCTTGAAACCTCCGATGTTAATTATATTGACCTTACGTTAAAAATGATGGAATACGGCGTGGAGTATTTTATTGTAACGGATATTTCAAAGGATGGTACTCTTTCAGGAGTAAATGCGGCTCATCTGGAAACTATTGCAAAAGCAACCGAAGGAAAATGCAATATTATTGCAAGCGGAGGAGTTCACACCATAGACGATATTAAAATATGTAAAAATCTTGGTCTTTATGGTACTATATGCGGTAAATCAATTTATAAAGGAACTTTAAATCTTAAAGAGGCAGTCGAAGTAGGGGAGGGATCATAAAATGCTTGCAAAAAGAATAATCCCATGCCTTGATGTAAGAAACGGAAAAGTTGTCAAGGGAGTAAATTTTGAGGGTGTAAAGGATGTAGGCGATCCTGTTGAAGCTGCTGAAGAATATAATAAACAGGGTGCAGACGAGATAGTTTTTTATGATATTACCGCTTCATTTGAGGGAAGGGGAGTGTTTCTCGACGTTGTAAGGGAAACAGCTAAAAAGGTTTTCGTGCCCCTTACCGTAGGGGGAGGAATCAAAACCTCAGAGGATATAAGAGAAACCCTCAGAGCAGGTGCGGACAAGGTTTCCGTAAATTCTCAGGCAGTGAAAAATCCCCAGCTTATTCGTGATGGAGCGGATATTTTCGGAAGTCAGTGCATATGTGTCGGTATTGACGCTAAAAAAATATCAGATAAAAAATGGACGGTTTATATAAACGGCGGACGTGTGGATATGGGTATCGACCTTATCGACTGGGTGAAAAAGGTCGAACAGCTTGGAGCAGGAGAGATTTGTCTTAATTCAATCGACGCCGACGGTACTAAGGCTGGATTTGACATCGAAATGCTGAAAGCCGTATGTAATGCGGTAAATATTCCGGTTATCGCCAGCGGAGGAGCAGGAAAAATTAACGATTTTTCCGAAGTGTTTGAAAAAACAAAGACTACCGCTGCCCTTGCAGCTTCGCTTTTTCATTTTAAGGAATTAACCGTGGGCGAGGTAAAGGCGCACTGCAAAAATAAAGGTATTATTGTAAGGTAATGGAACAAATCAAATATGAAAAGCGATGTTATTTGTGCTCGGTGATATATGGAATATTAGGATCATTAGGTTTTATATGTATATGGAGTAATGATTTATTATTTACAATTATTTTTGGAATAGTAATTGCAGTTATAACTTTGACATTAGTAATTAATATAATTTCTATTGTACGTATAAAATCAATATTTCAGAAAATTAAAATAATCTTTTGTGAAATATTAATAGCTATTGTTCTTAATATAGTTTTTGTGTACTTATGGCTTGCTATTCTTGAATCAATTTATGATTTTTTCTCTGCTTTATTTCAAAAAATATAAGGAAAATAATATAATGAAATGTCTGAAATGTGAAAATCGATGTTATTTGTGTTCAGTAATTTATGGCATATTTGGAGCATTAGGTTCAATACTTATATGGAGTAATGATTTTATTTTTGGAATAGTAATTGTAGCTATAATTTTGGAATTAGCTGTTAATATAATTTTTATAATACTTATTAAATATGTATTGCAGATAATCAAAGTGATTTTTTGTGAAATATTAATAACGGCTTTACTTTTTGTGATTTCTTTACCATTATGGCTTGCGGTACTTACGCTTATAAGTGATTTTATATCTATATTTAAATGACGAGATGTAGAGGAATATGATAAAGCGATGCTATTTATGCTCATTAATTTATGGTATATTTGGGGCAATATGGTTTATTTTACTGATTTTTGATAAGATTATTGGCACAGCAGCAATGAGTATAATAATACTTATGGCTTTAATTGCAAATATAATTTCTATAAAAAATATAAAGCCTGCTTTAAAAGTAATTAAAGTGATTGTTTTTGAAATTGTTATAGCTATTTTGGCATTTGTTTTAGCATATGTAATATCTTTATTTATATTGGCTGTTATCTTTGGACCGATGATATCTATTGATTAAAGGAGTGTGAATATGATAAAAGTTGATTTAAATGATTTAGACAAATTTTTTGTAAAGGGAGAGCTTATTCCGGCTATTTGCTATGAAGCAGATACAAAAACCGTTTTGATGCTTGCTTACATGAATAAGGAAAGCCTGAAAAAAACCCTTGAAACAGGCTATACATGGTTCTGGAGTCGTTCAAGACAGGAATACTGGAACAAGGGGGCGACTTCGGGGCATCTGCAAAAGGTGGTCAGCATATACGGCGACTGCGATAACGATACGCTACTTGTAAATGTAAAGCAGACCGGCGTTGCCTGTCATACGGGAGAGTACAGCTGCTTTTTTAATGAAATATACAATACGGAGGAAAATTAAATGACAGTTTATGAAGAAATATTCGAGGTAATTAAAAATAGAAAAGCCGAATTTGAAAACGGTACGGCACAGGAAAATTCCTACACCTGTTATCTTTTCGATAAGGGCGTAGATAAGATATGCAAAAAAATTGGCGAAGAGGCTACTGAAACAGTTATTGCCGCAAAAAACGGCGATAACGACGAACTGAAAAATGAGATAAACGACCTGCTTTATCATGTAATGGTACTTTGCGCAAATCAGGGTCTTGAATGGTCAGAGGTTGAAAAGGTTCTTGATGAAAGAAATGAAAAAATCGGCAACTTAAAAAAGTTTCATCAAGTGGATAAAAATACCTGATTGCGATAATTGTAAGGATATTAAGGAGGTTATATCTCAGTAAAATTATTAATATGATACTGTATTGAAGGAGTCATGAATATGAATGAAAATAATAATGAATCTGAGATCGAGCTTTATACCGAAGAGCAGCTTGATGCTGTTTCTGAACACATTGACCGGAATTTCGGCGAATATAAAAATGTCCTTCATGAACTGGTTTCCACTGATATTCACGTCGATATATGTGTAATAGAGCCTAATGAAGAGCATGATTTCTATACTCTCGTAACAATGGGAATGGGAGCGCATAAAATGAATATTCCCGACGATCTTGTCGGACAAGGATTTGAACGTGCCGAATTAGTTATCTGTCTGCCTGCCGACTGGAATCTGAGTAGCGATGATGAAAAAGACTATTGGCCGATAAGACTTCTCAAGGATATTGCAAGACTTCCCATTACCGATGATACATGGATAGCTTGGGGACATACTGTTGATATGCAGGAGCCTTTTGCAGAAAATACCGAGCTTTGCGGAGCTCTTATCCTTGATCCGCCTTTTAGCGAAGAATGCTGTAGTTGCGTTATGCCGGACGGCGAAGAGGTCAATTTCTATCAGATCATACCTGTACATCAAGCTGAAATGGATTTTAAAATTGATAATGGGGTTGACGAGCTGCTGGACACATTTGAAAGATTAAGCTGTGTAGTTGATCCTTACCGTGTACCGGTTGTATACCATATCGATTATACCATTATAGATAGAGAGGAATGGCATGTCGGTTCAATAAGAGAGAAAAATATTCCGATAGACGAAATAACCGGATATAATCACATGGCAATATATCTGCGCTGGGCAATTATTAACGACCAGATGTGCGAAAAATTTAACCAAACGTATGCTGATACGATAAAGGCTGTAAAATTAGGAGAAACGACTGATTTGCGTGAATTTATCCGTGATGAGCTTGAAGGAAAACTTTTTAGTGAGATGTTCAGCGATGAGGGTGAGGCGTTTGCCGCTTTCTATTATAATCACGCAAACGAAGACAGCGAACCATGTTATCCTTCTGACATCGACGATCATGCCCTTGAATATTTTGGCGAAGAACGTTATAATTCAGACGAATTTTATGATGAAGCATATCTTTTTGTACCATTTGACGAAAAATATTATATTGATATGTGCCAATATATTGAAAAAAATTATAAGGACTTTAAA
>CAMWXM010000263.1 GCA_947178195.1 uncultured Ruminococcus sp. | reverse complement strand
ATACTATTTTCGTTTGAATTTTGCTATCCTCCAATATTTACTTTAATTTTCTTTTGTACTCTGTTGGAGATTTTCCGAAACACTTTCGAAAGGTTTCAGCATAATAGCTTGAACCAGAAAATCCACAAGCAAGAGCTATTTCAAGTATTGTCAAATCGGTATTCTGCATTAACTCAATGCTTTTTTTTAAACGATAATCAT
Source organism: uncultured Ruminococcus sp. (assembly GCA_947178195.1). GTDB lineage: Bacteria > Bacillota > Clostridia > Oscillospirales > Ruminococcaceae > Porcipelethomonas. The sequence goes on along the minus strand of CAMWXM010000263.1, from coordinate 4,039 downwards.
TAAGAAATTCTATAGGTGTTTTGTATAAATACGAAAGAAATAAATTTCCGCAGGTGCGTTTTGAGATATGACCAGCTCGCGAAATATCAGTGAGTGTAATTTTTTCTGAGTAATGGCTGTGAATAAACGATATCATATTTTTCAAAGTAGAGAGTTGAAGCTCGCTCACCTTTGATTGAGGTTCAATATTAATATGTTCTATCAGTTCGCTCCAAATCAAATGAAGAACACCTATTGTGGTAAAAGCGAAGGTTTTATCATGCATTTTTTCTGCGATGCAATTAATAAAGCGGATAATTTCACCTTGCCAATCAACACTTGGTTTTAAATGAATAAAATCATGTGAGGAATTAAGAAATGGTAATACAAATTCCTGTTCATATTGTTTTATAGAGCACAATATCATCGGGTGAAAAAGAATAACAATATACTCACATTCCTGCATTGAGTTTGAAAAAGCAGAGTGAAGCTGATGAGAATTTATGATAATCCCTTCTCCTTTGCAAAATTTGATGAGTTTTCCGTTAATATTATATGTCATGTTTCCGGAAAGAATTAGAATGAGTTCTATATCATCATGCCAATGCTCTTGCATTGAGTAATTAGGATACATAGAAAAATATCCTTTATGAAAATAAAATGGCAAATCATTGAAATTATATCTTATGTTCTCACTTTTATTACGATTGATGTCTATGAAATTTATAGAGTCTATATTCATTTTTATTCCGCCTTTTTGCGCTTTTGTTATACTTCTTTGCGTGATTTTAGTTGACGAATTTCGATTACTGCAATATAATTATATCATAGGCAGATAATTATGTCAAGTATCTTCTATTTTCATGCACGGAATTCAATTTTGTTGATAAAGTAATTTAACTAATGTAATTTAGTATGGTTTATGTCAAATTTAGAATCATTTTCAAGTGATTTTGAATGAGATTACTCTTCAAAATGCTTTAAAACAATCTTACAAATCAGATGATTTTTTGAAAATTGATTTCCGTGATTTTCATGGCTCACACCGTTAGTCAGTTGTTTGTTTTTGGGATTTAGTTACAAATTCTGGATGTTTGGCGCAAAGAAGTATAGCGGAACAGGGTCATGATAAAAGAAAGTGTGATATGCTAATCAGTAACGAATGAGGTAAATCAGAACTTATCTCAGTATATTTAGGAGGTTTACTATGGAATTTATAAAATCAACCGAAATCAAAGAACTATCAAATCCCGGAGTTGTATCAAGACAATTATTGAATCCTGACAATTCAGAGAGCACCAGAGTTACGATAACAGAAGTACATCTTGAGGTCGGAGCAAGTCAGCCAAGACATACCCATGAGGCTTCTGAACAAATTTGGTATGCTGTTCAAGGGTGTGGCAAATTGCTTCTTGAAAATGATACTGTTATGCCTTTCCATGCAGGTGATGTTGTTCGCTTTGCAGACAATGATATACATGGACTATTGAATGATGGCGAAGTTGAATTTATCTATATTTCGGTAACTGCACCCCCGATTCATTTTGGATATGCTTATAATAAAGAAAATTAAATTCTGATTTGCATCAGGAACACAAAATTAAATTTTGTGAAAAATATTCTGATAAGATAAATCGGAAGTTAAGCGCAACATGATAATTTTTTAGGAGGATTTACATATGAGCTATTTTGTTTATAACAATAAACATATCTTTTATGACGAAATTGGCAGCGGAACACCTTTGCTTTTTCTTCACGGAAATACAGCGTCTTCAAATATGTATACAGAAGTTTCAAAAAAATATAGCAAAAACTTCAAGGTAATACTTATTGACTTCCTGGGTCACGGCAAATCGGACAGATTAAATGAATTTCCCACAGATTTGTGGTTTTATGAGGCACAGCAGGTTATTGCTTTTCTAAAAGAAAAACAATATACAGACGTTAGCATAATAGGCAGTAGCGGTGGAGCTATTGTTGCCCTTAACGTTGCTTTGGAAGCACCAGAGCTTGTAAGCAAAGTTATTGCCGATAGTTTTGAGGGCGAAAATGCAAATAAAGATTTTACCGTAAATCTTCTGAAAGACCGTGAAGAAGCTAAAGCGGATTGTAATGCAAGAGCGTTCTACGCATATATGCATGGTTCTGATTGGGAAAAAGTCGTGGACAACGATACTGCTACTATTATAAAGCATAAAAATGAAACAGGTTGTTTTTTTCACAGACCATTGAACTTGTTGAAAGCCGATATTCTTCTGACAGGTAGCAAAGAAGATAAGTTCATGTATAGCTTGTCTGATAATTACTTTGAAAATGTTTACGGAGAAATGCTTAAAAAAATTGGACATGGCAAAATGTTTCTGTTTGATACAGGTGACCACCCTGCTATGATTACAAACTTTAAAAAGTTTTATAACATAAGTTTGGATTTTCTAATGCAATAAATTCTGATTTACATTAGAAACACAAAAACAAATTGAAAATATTTGATTAACTGTGGATTTAGGAGGGAGAATATTATGATTGAGAAAACAGAGTGGCTGTTATCTCCGTCAACGATGTATCGGATAGCTGCGCTAACTGTGCGCCTGACTGGATGGATCGTAGACACTTCCCTCTCTTTCATAGCCAGCTTATTTGTCTTCGGCTTTAATAGGATACTTCTTTATGATGGAGCATCATCGAAGCTCACTATGTTCTGATGATTGACAAGGACGATATGAATAAGCTTTTGAAACAGATCAGGGGTATAGCGACGAATGTGAATCAAGTCGTTTATAGAGTGAACAGTACGGGCAATATAACGGCTTTCGTTAAATTATCAGTTTCAAGAAATCAGCTCAGTTATAATTATAAGGGTTCAATACGCCGATACTGCGCTTTAAGCGCAATGAATATGTGAAAAAGCTCCTTACGGTGTCTGACAGCAGATAATCGTAAAGACCTTTTATATTTTATAGACAGTAAAAGAGCTTTGTCGATGCAAAGCTCTTTGTTGATAATTATTCGTCCTCGTCCGAACACTCTGACAATCCGTGTAAGAGTTGGATATAAATGCACTCTGCTCGGTCACATTCCTCTTCCTCGGCGGACATCATCATTTCGAGAAAATACGATTTCGCTTCTTCGTAGTTTGACCAGACTTCACATTTGCCGTTGCAGACGATCGTTACCTTTTGAGTTTTTGGCATTGCAAATTCAGGAATTTTTAACATAACTGCACCTCCAAAAATCATTGTAGCTATATTATATCCTATCATAATCTTGGAGTCCAGCTCTATGGAATGATTGTAATAATTCTTGTACTACCCTTGACACCTATACTCATGTCATAGAGGATTTAAAGTCAGAAGCTATTCTGGGCATGGAAAATTTTCTCAAATAGTAGTTATATCCTACTCCTGATTTATTTATTGAGAGAAGTCTTACATAAGGCTTCTCTCTTAAAATTTATACCTGCAAACCAATCAAAAATCCCTAAAAACAATACATATATAATTACAGATGAAAACACAGAATCTACCAAGACGAATAACACAAAGACCATTCTCAAAAATACAGAAGTGGACCATAGTCAATAAAGTAGACAGAAAAAGAGAGAAAATCAAGCAAGATTTTCAAATTGAACATGAGATAAAAGGTTATTGGCAGAATGAGGGCGTATGAAATTGTAAAAGTGAATGTAATCGAAAATAGACAATTCCAGATCCTAAATCACTACAACCAAACAGAGAGCCCAGAATAAATTGTGTAAAACTATAAAATCGACAACAATCGCCAATGTCATTATATCACAAAAAATACAGAAGTAAAGACTAAAATGTACGCTAAAGCGGTCTTGACTTCTGTCTTTTTTATGATTTCCACCGATTAAACGATTGTTAGGTCTAATATTATTGAAACTTACTTGCACAAAATTTTTCATCACCCACTGTGAAATCGCTCCTTTTTATACACAAATATAAAAGAAAAGCCCGTCGGGATTACTCCTGACAGGCTTAAATTCGAGAGTGAATATAGAGCCGTGTAAATGCCAATAATAACCACAGAAAGTGGAGGT
>CAMWXM010000262.1 GCA_947178195.1 uncultured Ruminococcus sp. | reverse complement strand
GTATATATAATACCATATATTTTATGTAATGTCAATAGTTTTTTCAAAAAATATTGCACAATTTTATTCATAATGTTTATACATAATTCCTATTGACTTTGATTTATGTTTGTAGTATAATTAATTTGTTGAGTTGTTTTAGCAACTTATAAATAAAAAGAATGGAGACTATTTTATAATGTCAGAATTAAATGAATTTACACCTGATTTGTTTACTCTTGAAGATGAAGAAGGCAATGAACAGACATTTGAACTTGTTGACGTATATAAAGAAGATGATTTTACATACTTTGCGCTTATTCCTCAGCAGACCGGAGATGAGGCTTCTGAAGAAGAAGATTATTTTGTTATTCTAAAAAGAGATAATAACGATCCGGATGAATATCTTGATTCTATCGATGACGAGGAAGAGCTTGACAGACTGGCTGAAATATTCTTGAGTCGGCTTTTTGAAGAAGACGATGAGCTTGAATGCCATGACACAAGCTGCGATTGCTGTCACTAAAATTTTCTATTGATTTTTTTGTAATTATGTGATATAATGTAATTATAAAAATTAATTCTGCCTTGTACGAATCAATATAGTTTTTATAATCCAACACTCTTTTAAAGGGAATCCGGGCTTTGAATTGAGGATTGCAGACCTCCCGCTTTTATCAGCGGACGAAGGGAGCGTGAGACTTTCAAGAGGATACCCACCTTGCTTAACGGCTTGGTTTTATGCGCTATATGACGGCAAGGCGGTTTATTTTTTAAAATTCAAGTGCCGATTTTATTCGGCGCTTTTTCTTTGTATACTATATAAATATAATTATTTTTATTTTGTCAAAAAATCATGCATATCTATTGACATATCGGAAAAAATAGTGTATAATAATGTAAATTAATAAAGGGGAGTAGCCGGCAGATAATCTGTTTATGACTTGCGTCAATCCCGACTGGATTTGATTTCAGTCCGCAGCATATGTAAACGGCAAGACTTTTGTTAAAATCATCGGGTGATTTTGGCAAAGTCTTTTTTTATTGCCCGAAAAAAAGGGAGTTAAAAATATGAACGAAAATTATCAGAAAACAAAAGAACAACTTTTGAGTGATTTGAAATCCTCAAAAAACGGACTTACGTCTCAGCAGGCAAAGGAAAATATAAAACAATACGGAAAAAATGAACTGATTGAAGAAAAACCTAAAAGCCCATTTATCGTTTTTCTCGAACAATTCAAAGATTTCCTTGTTATTATCCTTATTGCGGCTTCCATTGTTTCAGCAGTTTTAGGCGACTGGGAAAGCACTATCGTTATTTTAGCAGTAATTACTATGAACGCTGTGTTAGGTACGATTCAGACACTGAATGCGGCAAAATCCCTTAACAGCTTAAAAAAGCTTTCTGCGCCTAACGCTAAGGTCATGCGTGACGGAAAAACAGTCGTAATTCCATCGGAGGATGTAACTGTAGGCGATGTGGTAATACTTGAAGCAGGTGATTTTATCTGTGCTGATGGACGAATTATTGAAAATGCAAGCCTTAAAGTAAATGAAAGCGCTCTTACTGGCGAAAGCCTGAACGTCGAAAAATCAGATGAAACTTTTGATAAAGAGCTTGCACTGGCAGACAGAGTCAATATGGTCTACTCCGGCAGCTTTGTAACTTATGGCAGAGCAAGCTTTGTTGTTACCGATATCGGTATGAATACAGAAGTAGGTAAAATAGCTTCTCTTTTAAAAAGTGCAAAGGAGAGAAAAACACCTCTTCAGATCAATCTGGACAACTTCGGCAAAAAGCTTTCTATCGGTATCCTTTTTATATGTGCAATCGTTTTTGGTTTAAGCATATTCAACGGTGAAACTATCATGAATGCGTTTATGTTTGCCGTAGCTCTTGCGGTCGCTGCTATTCCCGAAGCGCTCAGCTCTATTGTAACGATCGTTTTGTCTTTTGGTACGCAGAAAATGTCAAAGGAAAATGCTATAATCAGAAAATTGCAAGCTGTAGAAGGTTTAGGAAGTGTTTCGATTATCTGCTCCGATAAAACAGGAACTCTTACTCAGAATAAAATGACTGTCAGAAAAATATATGTTGACGGTAAAATTGTCGAAAGCGATAAAGCTGATTTCAGCATTGATAATCAGAAGAGTCTTTTGCTTTCAAGTATTCTCTGTAACGATTCTGTGTGCAAGGACGGTAAGGAAATCGGCGACCCGACAGAAACTGCTCTTGTTAATTTCGGCTTAAAATATAATTTTGATTTTGAGCATATTCGTGAAAAATATCCACGTCTTGCGGAAATTCCATTTGATTCAGACAGAAAGCTTATGTCGACTGTTCATAATGTCAACGGCAAGCTTACAATGCTTACCAAAGGCGCAACAGATGTTCTTATTGAAAGAATGAATATCTCAGAAAAAATAAAAAAAGAAATTACCGATATTACCGAACAGCTTTCTTCTCAGGGTCTGAGACTTTTATGTTTCGCCTATAAAGAGATTAAAAATACCGAAATAAATATAAATGATGAAAATGATCTTGAATTTATGGGACTTATTGCAATGATGGATCCTCCGAGAGATGAATCAAAGGCAGCTGTTGCCGAATGCATAAGCGCAGGCATAAAGCCTGTTATGATAACCGGAGACCATAAGGTCACTGCAGCCGCTATTGCAAAGGAAATCGGTATATTAAGGGATTATTCAGAAGCTGCGGAAGGCTGTGAAATTGATGATCTTACCGATGAACAGCTTATGGAATATGTTCCTACCAAATCAGTTTATGCCAGAGTTTCGCCTGAACACAAAATAAGAATCGTCAACGCATGGCAACAAAGAGGTAATATTGTTGCTATGACAGGCGACGGCGTAAACGATGCGCCGGCATTAAAACAGGCGGATATTGGCGTAGCTATGGGAATTACCGGTACGGAGGTTTCAAAAGATGCCGCTTCAATGGTTCTTGCCGACGACAACTTCGCAACTATTGTAAAAGCAGTAAACAATGGAAGAAATATTTATGCCAATATCAAGCGTTCTATTCAATTCCTTTTATCAGGAAATATGGCAGGTATTTTTGTGGTGCTGTTTGCTTCTTTTGCAGCGCTGCCGGTTCCATTTGCGGCAGTTCATCTCCTTTTTATAAATCTGCTGACCGATTCTCTCCCAGCTATCGCTCTCGGACTTGAACCCCATACAAAAGAAGTTATGAAAGAAAAACCAAGACCTATAAACGAATCTATCCTTACAAAATCATTTATTGCAAATATTCTTACAGAAGGACTTATTATCGCCATAGCTTCTGCAGCATGCTTCTTATTTGGACTGGAAGCCAATGCGGCAACCGCAAGTACTATGGCTTTCGCAAGCATATGCCTTTCACGCCTTATTCACGGATTTAACTGTAAATCGGACAAGCCGATACTTTTTACAAAGAAATTTTTCAATAATATTTTTGTTATCGGCGCACTTGTTATCGGAATAATTCTTCTGTCAATCGTTTTGTTTATTCCAGCTGTTGCAGGTATCTTTAAGGTTACGTCCCTTACTTCTGCGCAGATACTCTTTATCGCCGGAACATCTGTAGGCACTCTTTTAGTTATACAATTGCTAAAGCTTATCAAGAAGTTGTTCAAAAAAGCATAAATACGTTTTCCAGATAACGCATTAAGGCAGTACCGCACAAGCTATGTTTTGTGCAGTGCTGCCTTAAAAATAGAATCTGCCCTTATTAAAAACGAGGTGAAAATGATGAACACATATTTAAAAATCGCCAGATACATAGGAAAAGTTTTTTCTTTTGCACCAACAATTTTTATGGTATATTTTTTAATTATTAATATTATTTCATTTATAATGTTTTATGCTGATAAGAAAAAAGCAATAAAACATCAGTGGAGAATCCCTGAAGCTACTCTCCTGCTCTGCTCATTCATCGGCGGCAGCTTCGGCGCATTTGCCGCAATGAAAATCTTCCACCATAAAACAAAACATCCGAAATTTTATATTTTGGTTCCTGTTTTTATTATTCTTCATCTGCTGGTTATAGTAACCGGAATAATCGGAATATATTAGAACCTGTCCACATTAAGGCAACACCGCACAAAGCACAGCTTGTGCGGTGTTGCCTGTATTTATAAAGCTATTCCTCACTGCATATGATGAAATATGACCATATAGTGTTAAAAATCGACCATATAGTGCAAAAGTATTGACAGCTTATTTTATTTCAAAGTATACTATAATTATATAGGAATAAACAATCACACAAGAA
>CAMWXM010000261.1 GCA_947178195.1 uncultured Ruminococcus sp. | reverse complement strand
CGCTTATATTTGAAAATAATAAAACGCTGATTACTGATATTGATGAGGATATTGAAATTTTCGGAGAGGAGGATAAAATCAAACAGGTTATAAATATTTTAATGGATAATGCTTTGAAATATTCTTTAGATAATGGTACTATAAAGATTTCTTTAAAGAAAATCAAACAGTCATCAATTTGTATGACCGTTTCCAATACCAGCGAATATATCAATAAGCAACAGCTTGAAAATATTTTTAACAGGTTTTATCGTATTGACGATTCGAGAAACCGAAAAACCGGTGGTTCTGGTCTTGGACTTAATATAGCTAAAACTATTGTCGAGAGCCATAAAGGAACTATCAGCGCAGCTCATAACGACAGCATAACAAGTTTTATAATTACATTTTAAAAAAAGACGCTTTATCTTGATTTGATAAAGCGTCTTTTATGCAACATTTTAATTTAAATCAGAAAGAATTGTTTTATTTTGCTTGATAGATTCCTGAACAAGAATTATTCTTTGATTTTCAGAACCTCTGAATTTAAGAGAAATATTTTTTTTCTCCATAATAAATTCGCCGTCAACAAGAACATCTATATTTTTCAACAATTCATCAGTTACAGAGCTTCTTATTTTGCTTTCAGAAAGCAAGTCCTTTTCAAAATCATAGCCCGTATAGCACCATATATTTTTCCCGGGAAATTTTTCTTTTACACTTTTTACCAGATTTACCAGTACCTCTTGATTTGAAGGCTCAAAAGGCTCGCCGCCCAGCAATGTGAGTCCGGCAATATGCTCAAAATCCAAAGCATTGAGAATTTCCTTTTGTGTATCCTGAGTAAATTCCATGCCGTAATTAAAATCCCATGTTTCACGGTTAAAACAACCTTTGCAATGATGTGTGCAGCCCGAAACAAATAAAGAAACTCTTACGCCCGTACCGTTTGCAATATCATTTTTTTTAATTGAAGCATAATTCAATTGAGCCACTCCCCTGCTTAATTACAAATGCATTACTCTTTCTCTAATTTCCTGAGTTCTTCCCTGATTCCAGAATTGAGTCCCGATATATCCGCATGTTCTTCTTGCAACATTCATCTGATCCTGATCAGTATTTCCGCAGTTAGGACATTCCCAGATAAGCTTGCCATGATCATCAGAAACTATCTTTATTTCTCCGTCATATCCGCATTCACAGCAATAATCGCTTTTAGTATTAAGCTCCGCATACATAATATTTTCATATATATGCTTCATTACTGCAAGCACAGCTTCCAGATTATCCTGCATGTTAGGAACTTCCACATAGCTTACCGCACCGCCAGGTGAAAGCTTCTGAAACTGAGATTCAAAGGTAAGCTTTGTAAATGCGTCAATTTCTTCCGTAACATGAACGTGATAGCTGTTAGTGATGTAGTTTCTGTCAGTAACGTTTTCAATAAATCCGAAACGCTTCTGGAGACATTTTGCAAATTTATATGTTGTTGATTCAAGAGGAGTACCATAAATACTGAAATCAATATTAGTCTGTTCTTTCCATTTTTTGCAGGCGTCGTTGAGATACTGCATAACTTCAAGAGCAAATTCTTTACCACCCTTTTCAGTATGGGACTTACCAGTCATATACCTTGTACACTCGCAAAGACCTGCATATCCCAATGAAATAGTGGAATAGCCGTTGAAAAGGAGCTTATTTATCTTTTCGCCTTTTTTAAGTCTTGCAAGAGCGCCGTACTGCCATAAAATAGGGGCAACGTCCGAAGGAGTGTCCAGCAGTCTTTCATGCCTGTGCATAAGCGCACGGCGGCAAAGTTCAAGCCGTTCATCAAAAATTTGCCAGAATTTGTCCATATTTCCTTCCGATGAACATGCAACATCTACAAGATTAAGAGTAACAACTCCCTGATTAAATCTGCCGTAGTATTTAGGCTTGCCATTTTCATCAACATAAGGTGTCAAAAAGCTGCGGCAACCCATACACGGATAACAATTTCCGTTTCCGTTTTTATCTATCTTATATTCAATCATTTTCTTTTCCGAAATATAATCCGGCACCATTCTTTTGGCAGTGCATTCAGCTGCAAGCTTTGTAATATCCCAATATCTCGAACCCTCATGAATATTATCTTCTTCAAGAACATAAATAAGCTTTGGAAAGGCAGGAGTTACATATACGCCCTTTTCATTTTTAACTCCGAGTATGCGCTGTCTAAGCATTTCCTCGATAATCAATGCAAGGTCGTCTCTAAGCGTTCCGTCCTCAACCTCGTCAAGATACATAAATATTGTAATAAAAGGAGCCTGTCCGTTGGTGGTCATAAGCGTAATTACCTGATACTGAATAATCTGAACTCCTCTTTTTATCTCTTCCTTTACACGCATTTCAGCAACTTCATTAATTTTATTTTCATCAAGAGTAAGACCTGCAAGCCTGAATTCTTCTTCTACAATTTTTCTGAACTTTATACGGCTTACATTAACATACGGCGCTAAATGAGAAAGGGTTATGCTCTGTCCGCCGTACTGAGAGCTTGCGATCTGAGCAATACACTGTGTTGCAACATTGCATGCCGTTGAAAAGCTCTTAGGCTTTTCAATCATAACCTCGCTTATAACAGTTCCGTTTTCAAGCATATCTTCAAGATTAACAAGGCAGCAGTTATGCATATGCTGTGCAAAATAATCGGAATCGTGGAAATGAATAATACCCTCCTCATGGGCTCTTACAATGTCTTCTGGCAAAAGAAAACGTTTAGTAATATCCTTGCTTACCTCTCCTGCCATATAATCTCGCTGAACGCTGTTTATAACTGGATTTTTATTTGAATTTTCCTGTTTGACTTCCTCATTGTTGCACTCGATAAGGCTTAATATCTGCTGGTCAGTCGAATTTGATTTTCTTACAAGGTAACGCTTATAGCGATATGTAATATACTTTCTTGCCACTTCAAAGGATTTGATATTCATAATTTCATTTTCGACCAAATCTTGAATTTCTTCAACATTCAGAGTTCTGTTCATTGAACGGCATATATCAGCAACATTATTTGAAATATCGTCAACCTGTTTATCTGTCAACCTTTCATTTTCAACAACCTCATGGTTAGCTTTTCTTACGGCGGCAATTATTTTGTCTATATTGAATGCCACTTCGGTACCGCTTCTTTTAATGATTTTCATTATTAGTCCTCCACTAAACACAATATGTAGTGTTTCGACGAATCAAAAACACTACATATAGTATTATAACATATTATAGAAAAAAGTCAAGTGAAAACCTGACAAAATTGCAGCATATCAAAAATATAATATACTTAACGAAACTAAGCTTTTTTAAGTAAGCTTTTCTCTGAATATATTGTCATCAAAATCGAAAAAATAGCGATATCCATCAATGATAAATCCCAAATTGTCGCCTATAACAATTTTTACAAATTCGCTTTCTTCTGTACCAATCTTAACCTTATATATGGAACGAGGAGTGGTCGTAGGATTAGCAACGTCATAATGTTCTGAAACGTCAAAATATAAACTGTCGCTATCATCAGAATAAAAACTAGCCCACCCTTTCTCATATTCACTTATATCAAATGAAATATTTCTCAATTTAATATTATCAATATCAGTATAAATAAATTTATTAATATCCGTTTGAATTATGATAAGGCGGTTAATATAGTATACCTTTGGTTGAAAATCATCTTGTTGTTCAAATTCAAAAAATGTCTCAATTTCTCCTGTATTAAGATCATATCTATAAATAGTATTATCATTATACATATCATAATAAATAAAATGATCAACAACGCTAAAGTGAGCAACACCGCTAATAATATTTTCTTTTATCGTATCTTTATTAATATCATATTCTGCTGATTTAATATACGAGTTACCGGAATCTCTATATATAATATAGTTTTTATATATTATCAAATCATTTGCATATTCTAATTCTGCAATTTTTTCAGCATAAAATTCCTTATCATCTAAATTGGCTCTATAAACCTCAGTTTCATTATTTTCAGTATATCTATAAAAATACAGCATTGAATTTTGAATATAAAATCTATAAACATTCTGCTCAAGTAAAGTATCTCCCGTTAAATCAAGTTTACACTTTCGCAGTTGTTTATTTACAGAATAATATATCCAATCATTAGCATTAAAGTTCCTATCATTTACAAATTCCTTCATATCTTCATTATTATTAAATGATATTAATGAACTTTTATCATTATCTGTCTCTGTAGTTTCAACATTTTCGATGTTATTGATCTCATAAGAT
>CAMWXM010000260.1 GCA_947178195.1 uncultured Ruminococcus sp. | reverse complement strand
TCTCTTCACCAACTACTTCCTCACTACAACACTCTTACATAAAGAAAGACATACAGACATCAGCACACACCGCCACACAGACAGACAGACAGACAGACAGACAGACAGACAGACAGACGCCCTAATTAGGCTTTATCAATATGTCTTCGGTTTTGCGTTTGTTCGTATGGGGGATGTCGCAAAAATATGTAATGGCCGAGATTATAAAAAACATGGACAAGGTCAAGTACCTGTATATGGTAGCGGCGGAATAATAGCTTATATAAATAAATCCGTTTACGCTAAACCTACGGTACTGATACCAAGAAAAGGTTCGTTAGATAAATTATATTATGTAGATACTCCTTTTTGGAATGTTGACACAATATTTTACACTGAAATAAAACAAGAATATATTTTGCCAAAATATCTGTTTTACTATTTGCAAAAGGAGCATTTAGAGAATTATAACATTGCTGGCGGTGTACCGAGTTTAACACAGAGTGTTTTAAATAATGTTATGATTGCAGTACCAACTATTGAAGAACAAAACCGCATAGTTGAAATATTAGACAGATTCGATAAACTTTGCAACGATATTTTGGAGGGCTTGCCTGCTGAAATCGAAGCAAGGCAAAAGCAGTACGAATATTACAGAGACAAGCTTTTAAGATTTTAGGAGCAAAAGATGACGCAAAAGAAATATCAGGTTTTCATTAGTTCAACTTATACAGATTTAATAGAAGAACGTAAAAAAGTTCAAGAAATTTTGTTGATGGCCGATTGTATTCCTGCAGGAATGGAAGCTTTCGTTGCGGCTAATGATGAGCAGTTTGAAGTCATAAAGAAAGTTATTGACTTGTGCGATTATTACGTTTTAATTATAGGGAAAAGATACGGAAGTATAAATCAAGCAACTGGTATAAGTTATACTGAGATGGAATATGATTATGCGGTTTCTCAAAATATCCCCGTTCTAGTATTTTCTATTGATGAAAATATTGAATTGCAAGAAGATAAAGTTGAAACGGATCCGATAATAATTGAAAAGTTGAAAACCTTTAAAGAAAGGGCTATGAATAATAGACTTGCAAGTATATGGAAGAATCAAGGGGATTTGGCAGGCGAAGTAGCTATTGCAATAATGAAAGCAAAAAATGAAATCGTACGTCCAGGTTGGGTAAGAGGTAGTGATTTTAATCCTGAAGAAAATCTTAAAAAGATAAATAATCTACAGGAGGAAAATAAAAGGCTTTCGGATGAAAATGCCGAATTACAAAAATCTTTGGAAGAATTCACAAATGTTAATGCTGATTTAGAATTTGATGACGCAAAGTTGCACATATCATATAAAAATTATGGAGGCAACTATACTTCTTATAAGGATATAACACTAAAGGAAATTTTCGCATTTGTTTCAATTAATTTAATTAATGTAAGCGTAAGTTCTTCAGGCCTGGAAGATTACATAGCTCAAGCAGTTGGGGCTTCAAGTAGTGTATACCTTACGGATAAAACAATAGCTAAAAAAATCTATAATCAGTTTATTGCTCTTAATTTGATGCACACTAAGTGGGTTGAGGGCAAAGGTTTGTACATAGGATTAACTCGAAAAGGTGCAAAACTTCGAGACGAACTTAATTTGTTTAAAAAATAGAACATCAAGCTAGGAGATGCAAATGAGTTATTTTAATGTCGTGGTACAGAGCAATGAATGTACAGTCGTATCTGAATATAAGTCCGAAGCAAAGCGTTCGGAAGCGTACCAAAGCGAAGCAGAACTCGAAAGAGAATTTATAAAGCTGCTCGGTGAAATGAGCTATGAATATTTACCTATTCATAAGGAAGCAGAACTCATTTCCAATCTTCGTAAAAAGCTGGAAGAGTTGAATAATTACGTTTTCACCGATAGTGAGTGGAAACAGTTTTTTAATAGTTGTATTGCAGGTCAGAATGACGGAATAGTTGAAAAGACAAGGCGCATTCAAGATGACCATGTTCAGATATTACATAGAGATAACGGTGAAACTAAGAATATTCTGTTAATCGATAAAAAGGATATTCATAACAATAAATTACAAGTAATTAATCAATATTCGGAAGATAGCGGCAGTTATAAAAACCGCTACGATGTAACTATTTTAGTAAATGGTCTACCTTTAATACATATAGAGTTAAAGCGTAGAGGTGTTGCCATCCGCGAAGCGTTTAATCAGATTAACCGTTATCAGCGTGAATCTTTCTGGGCGGCTTCGGGATTGTTCGAATATGTTCAAATTTTCGTTATATCTAACGGTACTCATACGAAGTATTATTCAAATACTACTCGTTGGAATCATATTAAAGAAGGAAATTCGTCAAGCAAAAAAGGCAAAACAAGCAATAGCTTTGAATTTACATCTTTTTGGGCAGATGGAAACAATAAGATAATTCCCGATTTGATTGACTTTACAAAAACATTTTTTGCTAAACATGTTTTATTAAATATTTTAACGAAGTATTGTGTGTTTACTTCGGAAAATATGCTGCTCGTAATGCGCCCTTATCAGATTGTTGCTACTGAGCGCATAATTAACAGAATTGAGATAGCTAACAATTATAAGAAGTACGGCACTGTAGCTGGAGGCGGCTATATTTGGCATACTACGGGAAGCGGGAAGACACTTACCTCTTTTAAGACGGCACAGCTTGCTACTAAACTTGATTATATTGATAAAGTTTTGTTTGTTGTCGATAGGAAAGATTTGGACTATCAGACAATGAAAGAATATGACCGCTTTGAAAAGGGGGCGGCAAATGGTAATACGTCAACTACGATTTTAAAGAGGCAGTTGGAAGATAATAAAAGCAAAATCATTATAACAACTATTCAAAAGCTCAGCATTTTTGTAAAAAAGAACGCTGGTCATCCTGTTGCAGATAAACACATTGTAATTATCTTTGATGAGTGCCATCGCAGTCAGTTCGGCGATATGCACACAATGATTACTAATTATTTTAAGAAGTATCATTTGTTTGGTTTTACGGGTACGCCGATTTTTGCAGTTAATTCTGGGGCATCTAAAAATCCTAAATTAAAAACGACAGAGCAGGCATTTGGGGACAAGTTACATATTTATACTATTGTCAATGCGATTAATGATAAAAACGTTTTGCCTTTCCGTGTGGACTTCATTAAAACTCTTGATAAAGAACTGGACATTGACGACAAAGAAGTAAGGGATATTGATAGGGAAAAAGCTTTCATGAAGCCGGAAAGGATTTCTGGTGTAGTTAGCTATATTCTCGAACATTTCAACCAAAAAACTAAGCGTGATGAGAGGGCTTATCTATTTAGTAAGCTTATCAATATCAATGAGGTAGTGAAAGCTAAGGGTAGTAACAATATTGCTGAACTGAAAGCGCCCGTTCATACTAAAGGATTTAACTCAATCTTTGCAGTTTCATCAATTGAGGCTGCAAAGGCTTATTATACCGAGTTTAAAAAGCAAATGAAGGAGCATCCCGAAAAAGCGATTAGAATTGCGACTATTTACAGTTTTGCGCAAAACGAGGAAGAAGAGGATGGGTTGCTCGGTGAGGAAAATTCGGACGATACCAACGGACTTGACAGTTCTTCAAGAGAGTTCCTGGACAATGCGATAGACGAATATAATAAAATTTTTGACACGAATTACGACACTTCGAGCGAGAAATTTCCAAATTATTATAAAGACATTTCGCTACGCATGAAGAACAAAGAAATTGATTTGCTTCTCGTTGTCAATATGTTCTTGACGGGATTTGATGCAACAACGCTTAATACGCTGTGGGTTGATAAAAATCTTAAAATGCACGGGTTAGTTCAAGCATATTCACGAACCAATCGAATTTTGAACTCAATTAAAACGTTCGGTAATATAGTTTGCTTCCGTAACTTGCAAAAGCGCACAGACGATGCTATTTCAGTTTTCGGGGATAAAGAAGCAGGCGGTATAGTCATTATGCGTGGCTATAAAGACTACTATTTCGGCTATACGGACGCAAAAGGTAATTATAAAAAAGGCTATGTTGATTTAATAGGTGAGTTAACTACCTTATTTCCGCTTGCTGAAGAGCGTATTATGGGAGAGAAAAATCAGAAAGATTTTATTGTTCTATTCGGTGCAATTCTTCGTATGCGTAATCTATTGACCGCGTTTGACGAGTTTGCCGGTAACGAAATTCTTTCAGAACGAGATTTGCAAGATTATCTCAGCAGGTATCAGGACTTGCGCGATGAATGGAAAGCTCGACGTGAAAGTGGTGAAAAAGAAGATATC
>CAMWXM010000259.1 GCA_947178195.1 uncultured Ruminococcus sp. | reverse complement strand
CGATTCCTCTGCAACAGGTTCATCTTTGAGAATATTTGTTTTAATCGAAGCAGCCGTCTTTTTCTTCGACTGAATCTTTTCTTCCGAAGCTGCTGGTTCGTTTTCAAAGATCATTGTTGTTTCTTCGCTCATGTTATTACCTCCAATTTAAAATAATATAGTGTTTTGACGGTCATTCTACTTTACACAACAAAATCTGTCATGATGTATTTTGACTACCCATATTATACCATTAAAATCAAACAAAAAACGGTAATAAATTTTGACCTTTTAAGATTGTTTTGTCATTAAAAGAGGAACTCCCATTTTCTCAAGTGTTTCGTTTATGGAAAAAATCAAAAGTCTGTCATCATTTGATTTTTTTTCTTTCAGATACCATCTCACAACAACATCAGCAATAATGCTGTCAGAAAGACAGTAGCCATACTTATGTAATAATTTATCTATCTCATCGCTGTTTTTATTTAATACCACAGCCAAAGCTGTAAGCGTTTGTTTAGTGGGTGTTTTTTGTTTATACAAACGAAGCATTCTATCACTTATCATCGCAAGGCGACACAAATCAGTAAGCTTTCCGTGATATCCAAGAGCCTTTATAAGGTCGCCGCCCTCAAATTCAAGAGACAAGCCCGCACTATTGGCGAGAGCCTCAGATTCTTCCGCAGATAGATTAAACAAATACTCTACATGTCTTATAACCTCATACAGAGATTTTTTTGATTGTGTGCTATATGAATGAAGTGCCCAATAGGATATATTCTGCTTCGTACAGCCAAGCAGCTTATATACCTCGGTTAAGGTTACATGGCGTTCTTTATATATAAATCTGCGTATTTTCGGATTTCCTCAGTAAAGCCCGGCTTCAGTATTATATTGTTCTTAGTAAGCCATTTTTTGATATAAGCATAATTTATATTCATCTTATTCACCTCACTTCTACGGAAGCATTTTCCGTATGTTAATTGGAAAAATCGTTATATGACATTGTAGAATAAAACTTGACACAATCCGAAGAAAAAATATAATAAAAGTGTCTGATTTACCATTAAAATACAATACATATTAGCAATTCCAGCGAAAAAGTTAATGCCATTTGGACACATAGGTTCAAATGGCATTACTCATATCAACCGAAGGATACAGATAGATTGCAATGAAAGCGAGCATATATATTTTATAAATTAAAATCGATTCACACAATATTTGGTTCGGGTGAAAGAAATAAGTGAGTTGCTGCGCTTGGTGAGATATTCAAAGCATCGTAGTTAGTAATTTCATTACCTTCTAATAATCATTCATCTATTACAATTTCTTCAACGCATCCGCCATATTGTTCAGAGCGAAATGCTGAGACCACATATTTCAATTTTGGATTTAATTGTTTTACTACGGAATTCAAAAAAACAAGGGAACTTGCACGACAAATTTGTTCGATTTCTGTATCATTCATTCCGATCGCCTTTGCGCCTTCATAAACAGGACACTTTCCGAATTTTGTAACTGTTGCACCATGGGTATCAGATACGTCTAAAATCGTATCTTTCCCACCGATATCACTTGCCATATCAATAATTGTATACAAAGCTTTCGGAATATCAAAATCTTCGCCACCGCTGCTTGCTTTGATCTCCTTACCAACTTGAATGCCACGATTTTTATCAGATTCAGACATCATTTCCAAAACTTTTTCAGTGCCCAGTTTCTGGATCATCGTATTAATGCAGCCAAAATAAGATCGATACACATCGATAGCTCCAGTGAATTCATTCTTCTCTTTCATCAGTGTAAAGGGATATGGAATAGGGTAATCTTTTGTTAATTTACGAGCAAGATAAACGCCGTCCGTCGCCTTTCTTTGATAATCGGTAGGATAAATACCCGGTTGAATATCCTGATTTTTGAAAAGTGCAGCAGCACAGCTTGTAACTTGACTGTATGTCATATCCATGATTTCCGTGGGAGTACCATAATACATAAAATTAATGGGCATAGTATTATTGACAAGATATAATGTCTTTGTTACTTGCACATCATTTTGATTGTAAACAAATGTAAACTGTGTTCCAAAATTACGTTTGATCGTTTTCGGTGGCTTATCATTCGGCCACATTTGTTCTACTGCTGCAATAGAAAGCTGATCTGGAATTGCTGCCACTGATAATTTTTGCAGTTTTATACCATTTATCTCCCTGTTTTCCACGGGCATATTTAATAGCTGTTCAAGCCAGCAGAGTACATCAGAAAATTCAACTGTTTTTGTGCTGCCTGATACCAAATACAGTTCTGATTTCTTTGTTCCATATGTCAGCCAATCTGCAATATCCTGACCACTGATCGTCTGGTATATAGCTTCCCGTCCATCAAGAGTCACCTTTCGCGGCCCGCCTGTCCAGCCGAGGATCACATCAATATCATAACGAACTTCTTTTGGCAAATCACTATATGCAGCTACTTCACCTGCAACAGCAGAAAGCGGTTTATCGCAAGCAGACCATTCTGCCCATTCTGGAATAGTCTCCGGCAACAGCTTAGGCCAATTTAGTTTCAGATCACAGCCCCAAAGCTGTTTTTCCGCATTTTCAAGAATATTTGCAAGATGTCCCACACTCAATCTGCCCAGGTTTCCTCTTGCCCCCATAACCAAAACATTTCTATTTCGCAAACTACTTCCTGTAGAATAAAGTACTTGTGAAAGTGCATCGAGACATGCCAACGTGATCGAATCACCTTCCAGCATGATTTTTTCATAGGATGCCGCAATAGAAAATAATTTTGTATTCATTGCACGTGATGCTGCGATCACTGCACTCATATCGTAGCCATTTCTTGTGAGCTCTACTGTTCCAATGAAAATATCTTCTATTGCTTTTGCAAAAGATTCGGGCAATTGACTGTCTGTTTCCGGATCGTCCGGAACCATATAAAGACTTCTAAACTGTGCAACCGTCAGGTTATCTTCGATTGATTGATCAATAATCGGATTGAGATATCCGCCGTCTTCCCAAACAAAAACCTTTTTATTATTTACTTTTCCTCTTGCGATTGCACGCAAAAAATTATATGCACACAAACTGCGCTGTGCATTAAGAAAACTTAATGGCCCACCGCTAGGATTTTTCAATTTGTCTGTACCATCAAAAATTTTGTCAAACACATCTGATGGAAATTCATATGATTCAGGAAATTTGTTAAAATCTCTTGCAATATGATAGATACCCTCTGCCCAGTTCGGTGCTAATTCGCCATTGGGAATCGTTTCCAGGATACATGCATTAAATAACTCATTCGGAATATCATCTATCATACCTCTCCAGATTTTTGCCTGAAGTGGATTATATCCGACAAAAATATTAAACATTTCAGTTGCACCCCACTCACGAAGCACACAAAGTCCGCCATAAGACTTATCATCCAAATGATGCACAGCTACACAAATAGTGTTCTCTAAGGGCATATTCGTACCAATGTTACCATCTTTGTCACCCCTGCTTATTTCCATAGACCGAATACAATGCGGCATTGCCTTCAAGCAGTTGTAAATTTTATAATCTTCCCTTGTCACAACCTTTACAGCTGCACCAGAATCGTTTTTTGGATTTTGTAAATTCTGCCTTAGCAAATTCATATTAAAAATATGTCTTGCAGATTGAATCACACCGTGTTGAATTTCGGAGTTAATATTCATTACTGTATCTGATTTTTCTTCGACCGCAAGTGCCAGATACTCTACTGGAGAATCTGCCTGTTGTCTCTTTTGCATATAGAACTTACTGTTTTTCATGTTATACCTCCTGCATATTTGAATACATTTATACTATAATTTCTCTTTGATTATAGCAAATTTGCCATAGTCATGATTACGGTGGTCTGCAACTGTGAGGCTGAAAAGTTGATGCCCTCACGAAGCTAGCCTAAACTATCAGCATAACGTCTGGTTTTATCATAGGCTTAGTTTCCTTTGCGGTTTCTGTAATTTCCCAAGTCCTCCGTCAATAATATCGAAGATTGTCTTTGCATATGATTCAAAAATCTTTTTAACAACTATGCCATTTAATATGTTCTAAAAGCCTTGATTTTACAACATTTAACAGGATTGTTAACATTAGAAAACTGCGCTACAAATGCCACAAATCCATTGAAATCAAAGGATTTTCACACACCTATTTCTCCACCCGTGACATTTACACGACACACTCAACATGTTTTGTATCTAAAAACACATCAATATATTTTTTTATTTCTATTATTTTAAAATTAAAACAAGTATCATTTTTCCTTAACTGAAGATAAT
>CAMWXM010000258.1 GCA_947178195.1 uncultured Ruminococcus sp. | reverse complement strand
TTGTAGGTATTAACCCCTTATTAGATATATAGTTTATTAATAATCTGAAACCATAAACTGATTTTTCACATTGTTCCCTTTTTATGTGTACAATGCTATTAGTGTGATGTCATTCCCCTTGTCATTCATTCCTGCAGCGTGAGCTCTTGATATCATATAAAAAGCAGCACACATTCACACACTGGAAAACACTTGTCAGCTTTCCTTCTACGTTTTTATTCTAGAAATTTTATGTTTTCATGTCTTACATTTAAGTCTCCAACCCATTTTCCTTCTGGGCTTTTGGAGATAGAGTCTTACTCTGTAGCTTAGGAAGGCTTGGGACTCGCTATGTGGATAAGGATATATTTTCACCCCTTCACATGGGCATTCTTTTTCATTGTCTCCATTTATTGAAGAGATTGTCTCTCCTTGGAATTTATTCTTGGTGCCTTTAGTTGCTTTTATAAAATCCAGTGAGACTCGTATTATCTGGGTTATAATGTCAGGAGAAATCACTTTATCTAAAACAGGAAAGTGGTACCCAGACAGTTTTAATTGCATACCTTTCCTTCCTAGTACTTTTCATCTTGGCCATGGAAGCTTGGGCTATTTAAATACCAGCCAGATCTTGTTGAAATGAAGGTTTCAGCAAATAATTTCAGCATCCTTCTCTTTACTCTCACCTTTTAACCCTTGGGTGTCAAACATGAACACATGACAGATGTACTATCATAGCTTATATACATCTAGACTCCTCTGTAATTTCACCAGGAGTCTTTCTTTTTATTATTTTTTCAGAAACAGATAAATGGCAGAGGTTTTTAGAGGTACCCAATAGTATAATAATAAAAAGGAGTATACCGATAAGCGACCCCTCTCAACTATTGGGTGAAAATAACCGTCCAAGCAGCGATTTGAAAGCACTTGCGGATTTTATCAAAAAACTACACGGTGAGACTCGTGTTGTCATGAGAGCAACAGGCGTATCACCCGTTTTTTCACATATAAACAGTACGCTTTTACCATCTGGAGTGCAATATACACCACGATGCGGCAAGAGTGGCTTATGATAGAATGAGTTGAAATAAAAAATGGACTGCAAAAAAACAGTCCATTTTTTCAATTTATCAAGGAAGAGTACTATTAATATACGAAGGCGGTATATTATAATTTGTAATTCCATCGCCCTTATTAGGAGAATAAAAAGAATATACCTGATCCAGAATAAAAGCAAACATAAGAATAATGCATATAGGAAGAAGATATCTAAGTCTTGCTCTTCTTAAAATATTATCAAGCAAAGGAGCAGCGATATACACTATTATAATACCGGCAATTCCAAAAACTAATAATCCTTCTGCGCACACCCTTGAATTAATATTCAGAAAATATCCGGTATAATCCCACCATTTTTCATGATAAAGCTCTTCCAGAACAACTGCGGTAAGATATTCAACCGTTCCGCATAAAACAATAGAAACAATAAATCCCAGAACCGGTCTTGCCCTTAATTTGTTTAGCAAAAGTAGTATCAATATTCCGCCGCTACCATAAATCGGAAGCCACGGTCCATGAAGTATTCCACGGTTTATGAATGTTCCGTCCTCTACAAAATGGAAGCAGACCTCCCAGAACCAGCCGATAAAGCTGAAAATAAAAAACATTATCACCAGCGAGCATATTGAATAATGGCGTTTAAAATTCAGAAATTCGATTTTTATTGTTTTTTGTTTTGCAGGAATCGGGTTTAAACGTTCAGGATAGGAATCGCCGTTCATGATATTTTTATAATCCGATATTTTAGATTTGCGCACATTGGCGTCAAAATATTCCTGCTCAGTTTCGCTGTACATAGGAACTATGCCAAAAACATTGGCAAAAAAGCACCAGACCTTATTGCCGGGAAGCTTCTGCGGCTCTGGAATTTTTGAAAGCTCCACAACGTCGGCATAAGCTTCCGAAAGCAACTGCTCATCAGCCTTTTTATAAAGATATTCATCATTAAGAAGATCAGCTCCGTCAATATTTTTTTCCTTTGCCAGTTCTCTTAAATAAACATAATATTCAGTAAAAAAAGCTTCCATATATGGATTAAAATAGAAAATACCCACTCCGCCCAATGTCATGATATTGAGCAGATACCAGCCTATAAAAGAAAGCTTTAACTTAAAGCATTCCACCTTATGCCCCTTCATCATTTTTCGGGAAAGATTAACAGCATTCAGAGGTGAAATGTCAGGATTTTCCGCAACGATATAAGGCACCAAAAAATAAGAAAAATATTTTACAAAACCGCCTATAATAGTAAACCACCATAAAAACTGAAAGCCAAAGGAGACCAGCATAGTCAATACAGCTTTAAAATATCTTCTTACGGAAATAAAATGAATAAATGTTTTTTTTGAAATCTTTTCATAAATATGTCCCTCAAGAAAAATCCTTCTTAGAATCGCCTTATATACGTTCAGAAGACATGCCCAAAGGAAAAGAAAAGCCAGTATACTGATAATTATAAAAATCGCCGTTGCCGCATTGTCATTTTTTACAATAGAACGAATCCCCATAAAAACTGTCAGAAATATATTTCCCGAAGTTATCGTGTTAGCTATTTTTGCAAAAACTCCGTCATTATATCCCAACTCAATTTTACCAAAATAATTTCCCGGGTTCTGCTTATTATTTTTGACTATTTCATCTGAAATAGCCTTGCTTTTATCCAAGTTTCCGACTATAATTTTATAATAAACGTCCCAAGGACCATATTTTGTCAGGTCAGCATCTTCGGTCGTCTGCTGTTCAGATTTACTGCTGTTCAAGACATGATCAATATCAACAACTGCCTGTTTGGTCACGTCCAATGACAGCGTATAATCTATTCCCGAAACCAAAGCAAGAAAACATGCAATAACAAAAATCCAATAATGCTTTTTCAGCTTGCCTTTTGCAGTTTGTTTAACTGCCCTGCTATCAAACATTTCTATCCTCCTTGATTCAAATGAACATTTATTTCAACTATTTCCGAATTGCTGAAGGTCCTCATAAACGGTCCATATACGCCTACGCCTTCAGTCACAATATTATGCATTGTATGCTGTCCATCGGTAGATGTTTTCTGAATATACCCTGCCGGATTTTCCCACATCAATCCGATAAATAATGTAAGAGGAAAAAACTGCCCGTTATGAGTATGCCCACATAAATCCAAGTCTACTCCTGCATCAGCAGTTTCCTGAAGCTCTGCCGGCTCGTGATCCATATCTATCACAAGCTTTGATTTATCAAATTCAAATTCGAAAATGTCCATTCTCTTTTCATCGTCAGTACCCGGCTTGCTCATGTCACGCCGTCCGATAACGGTAAATTTGTCCCCGACCTCCATAGCTTCGTCTTCAAGGAGAATAACTCCCGAATCCTTCAGAAATTCAACCATTCTTTCATCCTGCTTTTTTATTCCTCCAGGATTTACTGTGAATCCGCCGAAAAGCTTATCAGATACGTCATGATTTCCCCAGCATGCATAAACACCGTATTTGCTTTTTATAGATAAAAACTCTTTTTTTATCCCTTCCCTATCGTCCAGAGAATCAAAATCATTATCAAAAATATCACCGGCAAAGCATACTATATCCGGTTCAAGCTCATTTATCTTTTTTACCATTTGTTTCATATTCCTTACGCCAATACTGTATCCCAGATGAGTATCAGCAGCAAGAACGATTTTCATGTCCTCTCCTGCCTTATCAACATTAACATCATAGGAAGAAACATGAATATTATTGGCATTTACAAAGCCGTAAAGTGAAAAGCCTATTGCCAGGGCAGCGCATATCCAGCCTGCCATAAATTTTGTTTTACCGCTTTTGAAAAAGTCCTTTGTAATGACCTTCTTAAAGCACAGCTTCAATATAAACGCTAAAATATGCGACCCCACAAGCGCCATTGATAGATTTATCAGAAATCCCTGATAATAATTGCTTATTCTTGAAAAAACCATTTTAGCGGTAGAATCGGGAATAAAATACGCCGCAAAAATAAGCGAGGTCAAAATAATATATCCTGCCACAAAAATAACTTTTGCTTTTTTCCATCTGAATGGGTTCCTGAAAGTCCTTATCCAGATATATAATTCGGCAGCTATAAAAAAATTCAGTATTAAATACAGAATCGAAAAAACCGGTACAAGCATTTTAACTCCTTATTTTAACTTCTTTAAATAAAGTCATTTTGACATAAAACGACAATATTTTTTGATAATTATATTATAACAGATTTTTTTATATTGGTCAATAAAATATTTTATTTAACAGCGGCTTATGGCGTTGTTTAAAAATCGCTTTACCTTAATTTTTATGTAAGAAATCTTTACTTTTTCT
>CAMWXM010000257.1 GCA_947178195.1 uncultured Ruminococcus sp. | reverse complement strand
ATATAATATATAGTGAATAATAATAGTGTGAAAGGAGAATGCGCCGTAAGGTGCATATTGACCTATGGATAAAATTAATGAAGTTACATTTCCGGCTGTTGCCATGAGAGGATTTGTGTGCTTTCCAAGATTGGTAATGCATTTTGACGTTGCCAGAAAAGCTTCTATCAAGGCAGTTGAAGAAGCGCTTAAAAATGACAGATTTATTTTTTTGACCGCTCAGAAAGATTTTTATACGGAAAATCCCGAAAAAAAGGATCTTTACGAAATAGGGGTCGTGGCTGAGATACGTCAGACGCTGAAAACTCCCGACAATGTTATAAGAGTGCTTGTAGAGGGTGCTTATAGGGCAAAAATCAAATCGGTTTACGAGGAAAACGGCATGATAAAATGCTCGGTAAAAAAGCTTCCCGATTACAACAATGAAAAGCCGAATCCTGTTGAGCTTACGGCAATAGTGCGTTCGGTAAAAACTGCTTTTGAACGCTACAGCGAGCTTGTGCCAAAAATGCCGCCGGAGCTGGTGGAATCCATACTTTCTCAGGATAACCCATTTAAGCTTTTTGAAAATATCGCTTATAACATTAACCTTAATTTTGAAAATAAGCAGATGCTTCTTGAAGAATCGGATATTCTGTCAAGATTTGCCATGCTTTATACCAATCTGGTTCATGAAATAGAGATTCTTGAAGTAGAAAGAGAAATTCATGATGAAGTAAGAGAAAATATGGACAAGCATCAGCGTGAATATTATTTAAGAGAACAGATGCGTGTCATTTCGGCTCAGCTGGGAGAAGAGGATTCAAATGAAGAGGCTTATGAATATATAGACAAGATATATGAGCTTGGTCTTGCAGACGATGTGGCGGAAAAGCTTGTAAAGGAAGCCGAACGCCTTTTGAAAATGCCTTCGTCTGCTCAGGAAGCTTTTGTTATAAGAAATTATCTGGATACTGTTTTAGACCTTCCCTGGAATAAAAAATCTAAAATTAAAATAGATATAAAAAAGGCGGAAAAGATCCTCGACAAGGATCACTACGGACTTAAAAAGGTAAAGGAAAGGATTCTTGAAAGTATTGCCGTTCATGCCATGAACCCTGAGACTTCTGGACAGATATTATGCCTTTCAGGTCCTCCGGGAGTAGGTAAGACCTCTATCGGACGTTCTGTTGCGAAAGCTCTGGGAAGAAAATATGTAAGGGTATCTCTCGGCGGTATAAGAGATGAATCTGATATAAGAGGTCACAGAAAAACCTATATCGGCTCTATGCCCGGACGAATCGTCAACGCCATGAAACAGGCGGGTACTCTAAACCCTCTCATTCTGTTTGATGAAATAGATAAAATGGGCAATGATTTCAGAGGCGATCCGGCATCGGCTATGTTGGAGGTGCTTGATTCAGAGCAGAACAGGGAATTCAGAGATCATTATATTGAGATACCATTTGATCTGAGCGAGGTAATGTTTATTACAACTGCAAATACTGTGGATACTATTCCGAGACCGCTGCTTGACCGAATGGAGCTTATCGAGCTTAACAGCTATACAAGAGAAGAAAAATTTCATATTGCAAAAAAGCATCTGATACCAAAGCAGATAAAAAAGCATGGTCTTAAAGCGACCCAGATAAAAATCAACGACGCAGTTATATACGACCTTATCGACCATTACACCAAAGAAGCAGGAGTCAGAAATTTGGAGAGAACCATTGCTTCGCTTTGCAGAAAGACCGCCAAGGAGATACTTTCGGAGGAGGACGTTAAAAAGGTTACTTTTACGCTGAAAAATATTGAAAACTATATCGGCGCTAAAAAATATCTTGACGATAAAAAAACAGAACAGGACGAAACAGGCGTTGTGAACGGTCTTGCATGGACCTCGGTAGGCGGTGTGCTTATGCCATTGGAAGTGCTTATAATGGAGGGAAAGGGCAATATCGAAACTACAGGCTCGCTGGGGGACGTTATGAAGGAAAGCGCAAAGCTTGCAGTAAGCTATGCAAGAAGCGTTGCAAAAAAATATAATATTCCTGAGGACTTTTATAAAACCAAGGATATTCATATCCATGCCCCTGAGGGCGCTGTGCCCAAGGACGGTCCTTCGGCAGGAGTTACAATGGTTACCGCTCTTATTTCAGCTCTTTCGGGAATCCCTGTAAGACATGATGTAGCAATGACCGGAGAAATAACCCTTCATGGAAAGGTGCTGCCTATTGGCGGACTTCGTGAAAAAACAATGGCGGCATATAAAGCCGAGATTGGAACAGTAATTATTCCTGAGTCAAATAAAGGTGATCTGGAAGAAGTGGACGAGGCTGTAAAATCAGCAACGGATTTTGTTTTTGCTTCAAAGCTTGAGGACGTTTTGAACGAAGCTCTTTGCTCAGGCAGCGAAGGAGCAGGACGGGGAGATGTGAGATGAATTATAATAATGCAGAATTTTCAGCCGCTTATGGCTTGTTTTCACAGATCCCACCCTGCGAAAGAATGGAGATCGTTTTTGCAGGACGGTCGAATGTGGGAAAATCCACGCTGATAAATAAAATTTTTAATCGTAAAAATCTTGCAAGAGTAAGCTCTGTTCCCGGTAAGACGGCTACAATAAATTTCTATGGTCTGGAAAATGTTTATTTTGTCGATCTGCCGGGATACGGCTATGCTAAGATAGCAAAATCCGAAAAGCGCCGCTGGTCGGAGCTTATCGAAGGGTATCTGAGTGCGGACAGGGATATAAGGCTTATTTTTCAGCTTATTGATATGCGCCATCCACCTTCTGCAGACGATATTCATATGATAAATTATCTTATAGATTCCCAGCTTCCCTTTGTAATTATTCTTACAAAGGCAGACAAACTTAAAAAAACGGCAAGAGCGGAGAGAATGGAAAAATTCAAAGCCGAGATACCATGCTTTGAAGATATTAATGTTATTCCTTTTTCCGCCCAGACGTTTGAGGGGGTTGAAGAGGTAAGGGAAATAATAGAGTATATTGCGACTGACCAGCCGGATATGCCTATGGAAAATTAAAGGAGTTGTTAAAAATGTTTGTATCTGAAAATCTTGGTGTAAACGAAAAGGGACATCTGACTGCCGGCGGCGTTGATACTGTCGAACTTGCTCAGCAATACGGCACGCCCCTTTATGTTATGGACGAAAATCTTCTGGTGAAAAATGCTCAGAGATATAAAAATAGCATAGATAAATTTTACGGCGGCAACGGAATGGTATGCTATGCAAGCAAGGTGTTCTGCTGCAAGGAAGTATGCCGTATTATGAATAATGAGGGTATCGGTCTTGACGTTGTTTCTATCGGCGAGCTTTACACTGCATTTAAGGCGGGAGCGGATTTTGAAAAAATTTGCTTTCACGGCAATAACAAAACCGATGAAGAGCTGGAATTTGCAGTAGATAATAAGGTCGGCAGAATTATTGTGGACAATATGTTCGAGCTTGAAAGACTTGACAGAATTGCCGGTGAAAAAGGCGTTAAGGCAAATATTATGTTCAGGATAAAACCGGGAATTGACGCTCATACTCATGATTTTGTTAAAACTGGTCAGATAGACAGCAAATTCGGTTTTGCACTGGAAACAGGCGAGGCTATGGAAGCAGTGAAAAAAGCAATAGCCTGTCCCAACGTTAATTTAAAAGGCATTCATTGCCATATCGGTTCTCAGATATTTGCTATCGACCCCTTTGTTGAGGCGGCTCAGGTAATGATGAAATTCATTGCCGACATTAAAGAGCAGTGCGACTGGGAAATTACCGAGCTAAATCTGGGCGGCGGATTCGGAATCATGTATACTGAGAAGGACGACCCTGTACCTTATGAGGATTATATGGAAAAAGTTTCGGCTGCCGTTAAGGAAAGCTGTGAAAAGCTTAATGTAAAGCTGCCGTTTATTCTTATAGAACCTGGACGTTCTATTGCAGGTCCGGCTGGAATCACCCTTTATACCTGCGGCGGCGTGAAGCATATACCCAATATCAGAACCTATGTTTCCATAGATGGCGGCATGACGGACAATCCGAGATATGCG
The DNA here is from genome assembly GCA_947178195.1 of uncultured Ruminococcus sp. GTDB lineage: Bacteria > Bacillota > Clostridia > Oscillospirales > Ruminococcaceae > Porcipelethomonas. Next base: position 320 of record CAMWXM010000257.1, on the reverse strand, counting down.
CTTTATCAGTCGGAATATGATGCTGTTGTTGCAAATAAGGCGGATAAGCCAAAAGATACGACAGTCACAATTGCAGGAAAATGCTGTGAAAGCGGAGACCTGATAGGAGAAGGAATGGCTTTACAGAGCGCAGAGCCGGGAGATATTATTGCTGTCTGCGCTACGGGAGCTTACAACTATTCGATGTCGTCAAATTATAACCGTATTCCTAAGCCGGCAGTGATTTTCGTTAAAGACGGTCAGTCGAGAGTGGTTATCAAAAGAGAAACTCTCGATGATATAATCAGAAACGACATTTAACAGCATATACTATATTAAAT
>CAMWXM010000256.1 GCA_947178195.1 uncultured Ruminococcus sp. | reverse complement strand
GTCATATTTTTTCCTTTCTGCTATTTATTTTTGAGGCTGATTGTGATAAAATAATAATATAAAATTTCTATTTTGAAAATATCAAATTGTTATTTTAAATTTTTTCCAATTATCACTTGGAGACAGAAAAATGAATAAGAAAACAGGACTTTATATTTCCACGGAAGGAAAAAATATTTATAGGACAGTGTATTCAATGAGGGGAGAAACAATTATGTCGCCTACCACCATTGAAGAAGAAATAATAAGCATATCCGAATTGGATTTGGGCAATTACATAAAAGTCTTAAATGAAATGCTTGAACCCTACTTTCCCCAAAGGTCGCTTTCCACTACCTTTGATGATATTTATGAAACCTTTTGCTCAGTGCTGGAAAGTATTGAGGATTTTAATATTTTATATGGCACTCTGATTCGCATGGAGGTTTTCAAAAACATGCCTGACGATGACTGCAGTGATGAATATTATCTAAAAGCAAAAAAGAATATCCTTTACGGTCTGTCCGAGTTGACTGACATCAACTACACCGTAAATGATATTCTCAAAAATTTATCTTTGGGTAAGGAAATCGATATGACCTACACCTATACCAAATACAACCAAGCCGATTGTACTCACTATTTTTATATGGGCCAAGAATTTAGAGAGGAATTATATTTTGATTCTCTGCAAAACTATTTTTCATTTTTGATAATGAAATTTTTAGGAAGCAAACATAAGGTGGTGCGCTGTGGCTGCTGCGGTAAGTTTTTTATTCCCAAAACCAAAAGAGCAACACTGTACTGCGATAGGATCGCAAAGAACGGACGAACCTGCAAACAGGTAGGTCCTGCACAAAAGCATTTGGATACTGCAAAGAAGAATGCGGTTATTGAGGCTTTTGACAGGAATAAAAAGAAGATGTATAAGCGATACGAGAGGACAATGGATTTGCTGCATGAGACGGAGAAGGGACTGACACTTTCGGAGTATTTTCAGTGGTTGGATAGGGCGGAGAGAACGAGGTCGGAGTTTTTGAAAGGAGAGATTTCAGAGGAAGAGGCGTTAGGAGTTATTTGTGTTTGACTTATATATTTTTTGTCACATAATTAAATAAAAACATAGGAGGTATCCACAATGATAGAAGAAGTAAGAAAACGAGTATGTAAATTATTAGATAAAGATAATTCCGGTCATGGTATGGAACATGTTGAAAGAGTTTTAAAAATGTCCTTAAAGTTTGCCAAAACGGAAAATGCCAATGAAGAAATAGCTGCTTTAATAGCATTACTGCATGATGTTGATGATTATAAATTATTTGGCGTTAAAGATGCCGATAATTTAACAAATGCCGGAAAAATTTTAGAGCAATGTTCTGTTGAAGGTAATATTAAAGAGCAAGTTTTGAATGCTATTAAAACCATTGGTTACAGCAAAAGATTAAAAGGCATCAGTCCGGTAACACTTGAGGGTATGATAGTATCTGATGCTGATATGTGTGACAGCATTGGTGCTACCGGAATACTTCGCAGTTATCAATATAATTTAGCTCATGGCAATTTGTTTTTTGATAAAAATATATACCCTACATTAAATATGTCTGCAGCTGATTATATGGCAAAAAAGGGTGGAACCGTTGTTACTCATATGTTTGAAAAATTACTGAAACTAAATGATCTGATGCTGACTGATTCCGGAAAAAAAGAAGCGATAGAAAGACATAATATAATGGTTGAATTTCTCTATCGCTTTTTTGAAGAAGAAAATGTTCCGGAGTGGATTGATTATTTGGATAATTATCTTAAAAAATAACCAACAATTAAGTATTTATTAGAGCTATGGTAAAAGTTATAGCAAGATATTTATTCTTGTAGACAAATTAAAATTGGGCCGACTTGTGGTATTTTCCCAAATCAGCCCATTATGATTTCCGTTAAATTTATATCCCACTCCCCATACTGTTATTACGTATCTTGGGTGTGCCAAATCAGACTCTATCTTCTTTCTAATTTTGTTGATGTATGAAGTCATATTCCGTTTATCAAAGATATATTCGTTGTTCCGAATGGCATCATAGATCTGCTCTTTGTTAAAAACACGCCCTCCGTTCTGCGCCAATAACATAAGTATCTCAAATTCTTTTCCGGTCAAAATGACCTCCTTGCCACTCTGGAATACCTGATGCCTGTTCGGTAAAATTTTTAAATCTCTTTATTGAAGTAACATATCACTTTCTGTTGATATTTTCTTTATGCCATGCCCACTCTCATTGATTACTTTTAATATCTTTGTGTATAAATCTCCCTCTGTACTGTCAAGATGAAGAAGAAATATTTCACTCAAAAAATTACCTCTCCCTATTCAAAAACATCATGGTAAATATTTTGTGTACCATTTGTTAAAATGGTAAATTTGTCATTATATGTCCACAGCTTTTCTATTTCGTCCATATTCTCATCTGAATTTTGTAACAAAGTCGCTAAGTTATCTATTTCCATAAATTCTGATTCATCCAAAATACTAAATCTATTTCGAAGATACTTCGGTTGATGTGAATAGAAAATTTCATTATTCATCAAAGCATGAAAATCCATAAACAAATATTCACAAACGCCTTCTAACAGATTTGGCGCAAACAAATCTATAGTTTTGTCTAATGTATTATTTCTTAATCCTAGCCACGCTTCTGATGCAGTGACAAACTTGTGTCTTGGTAAATCAAACTGACTATAACCAAATCGTGACTCATATTCATAATAACCATCTGCATCTACTAAAATCCATCTTTTTTCTTCGTAACTCCAATATTCATTCACCCAATGCTCCATATAACTGTTTCCATCATTACCAAAATCCATGAATCCAGCTCTGGAGCGGCACGGAATGCCTTTCGCCTTTAGTATGGTACTGAATAATATAGATGCATTGCGACAAGACACCGAAATTCTTTTGGTTACATCCTTTCCTTTTGTAAAGCCGGATTCGTCCAATCGAAAAATTTCCGCTATCATACCTGCGGCTGTAATAAATAACTCATCTTCATTTTTAAAGCGATGTTTCGGATACAAAGCAAACTTACCAAAGTATTTATCTTCTAAATAAGTCGAAGGTGGGGTAAAATACATCGTCGGATGCGTAATTTGGTCACATACCAACATGCCAATAGACGGAATGTCATCCGGTAAGGATAAAAGATAGTCTTTATATGCACCTGCATATGTATATGTACTTGTGTCTAAGTATCGCAAATAGTCTACTTGTTTCATTTTTCTCTCCTTTTAAGTCCGCAGATTACTTATTCTTGATAGGCATCCAAATTTCCCAGATATATTCGCCGGAACTGGCATCACCTTCTGGGAACACTTCAAGGCTTGGGATTGCTTCGTCACGTATATACTGACTTGCTGGAAACCATTCTGTTAGTATTCGGGTATATGCCGCTGGTACATAATCAATCCCTGTGGGCGAGGTAAATGAAAAGACTGCCCAAGTAGCTGCCGGGATTGTTTCCAACGTCATACCCTCTATTTTTTCCCCTTTGTATTCCGCACCAATTATTGTTTTGGTCTTTCCACCATCTGATTGAAAGTAATATGCACCTACTTGCCAAAATGGTGCTGTATAGTAATTGTCTACACCACCATCATTCCATAAGCGTGCATTATAATAATTCATAAATTCACGCCATAAAGGTGTCAAGTTATCATTTGGTTCACATTCACTATACTCATACCCGGATAGTCCAATAATTTGAAAACTTTCCTTTTTTTCAATTCTGAAATCTATCGCATTTATCCCTTTCAAGGTAAGTGCAAATATAATTGGCGGATAAACTTTTAGCGGTACACCTGTCTTTCGTGCAAAGGAAGGCGTGGCACCATGTAGTTCTTTGAATGCTCTTGAAAATGTTGTTGGTGACTCATAGCAATACTTTAAAGCAATGTCAATAATCTTTTCATTACTATGTTGAATATCAAATACTGCTTGTGATAAGCGCCTGCGGCGGATATACTCCGAAATAGATATTCCAGCTACAAACGAAAAAATCCTTGAAAACTCATAAACAGAACATCCGACTATGCGCGCCAATGATTCGTACTGTATCTGACTCGTTAGGTTTGTTTCAATATACTCTATCACTTGGTTCATTCCTTTAATCCAATCCATTGAATACCTCCTATCATCTATGATTATATACGAGTGGAAGTAATTTTTCTTTACATTTCTTGCATAAAACGGATAGATTCATCTTATAAAAATATAAAAGAAAAAATAAAGCTCCCTATTTTGTAGTGGATTTTTCAGACGCAAAACAGCGCAAGAAGTTAAAGGCATTGAAACAATGTGCTCTATTTTTATCAATAATATGATTTATCAATAATTATTGAT
>CAMWXM010000255.1 GCA_947178195.1 uncultured Ruminococcus sp. | reverse complement strand
CCTCCCTCAGAAAACAAAAAAGCCGCTTTGTTTAACATCACATTAATTCGTGATATTAGACAAAACGGCTTTTAAAATTTTGTGAAATATTTTATATATTAAAAAAGGTAGATTTAAGATTATTCTTCTCAAATCTGCCTTGAATTTTTCCGAAAAATTCCTTTGCATCGGTTCGAATCCATTCAGACGGTGAAAACACGGCAAAAACATCTACGATTTTACACCTGAAATTTTCGTCCCTAAAATGCCAACAAACCGCCTAGATAGGCGGGCTTGAAGGGGGTGCATCTATTTTATAGCACCAATATGGTGCCGGAAGCGGGGGTCGAACCCGCACGGTATCGCTACCACTGGATTTTGAGTCCAGCACGTCTGCCAATTCCATCATTCCGGCGGAGTAATTTTCTAAATCTGAGCAATTACATATATATTATACCATATTCCAACACGATTTGTCAACCATTTATAAAAATAAAATTATTATTTTTTTATTCTTATTATTTTTAGTTAATACTGCACAAAGCTATCGAGCGATTTTGTGCAGTATTATCTTTATTGATTTCTCAGCACGACTTATAACACAAGAGAAAATGCCCCTGATTCTTTAAAAGATACAGCCTGATCATCGGCAACAATTATATAATCTATTAATTTTATTCCGATAGGTTTAAGACAATTATAAATATCTTTTGTCATTTTAAGGTCATCATCAAAAGGAATCATATTTCCATCGGGGTGGTTATGAGCCAGAATAATTGAATCACAGTTATTTTTATACGTAAATTCAATTAACTTTTTTATATTAGCCGTTGTCGATTTCGGCGAACCTTCAATAATAGTACCGCAATCTATAAGTCTCAATCTGTCATCAAGGCAAGCTATTTTTACAACTTCATTTTGTTCATTGATAAATTGGCTGATGAAATAATCCTTGACAACTTTGAATTTATCCATAATCAGCAGATCGCTTTTAGTATTTACATATTCATGTGACATTTCTGGTATGATCTTCAGCAAAATTGCTGTCGAATCACTTACACCTTTAATTTTCTTCAGGTCCTCTACGCTGGCGTCAAAGACCTTGCTGATACTCCCGAACTCATTTAAAAGTTTATGAGCGATTTCATTTGTATTGATTAATGGTCGGGCGTAAAACAGCAGAAATTCAAGCTTTTCATGATCTGCAAAACCTTCAAGCTTTGTTTTCAGGAATTTTTGTCTTACTCGTTCTCTATGACCCTTGTGAATTTTATTTTCTTTAGAGTCTTTATTAGTTTTATCCGGCATAAATCCTCCAATTCCCGGTATCTGTATTATTCAGGCAATATCACACTTTTTTGTGCGGTATTGCCATTATTTCAGCTCCACAATAGTAACTCCGTTTTCACCCTCGCCGTAAAGTCCCAGTCTGAAGCTTTTCACCTGTTTCATACGTTTCAGCCGCTGATGTATAGCTGAGCGTAGAATACCTGTTCCTTTTCCGTGGATAATTGTCACCATATTAAGTCCTGACATAATTGCATTATCAATAAAAGCTTCCATTTCATAAACGCCTTCATCTGAACTCATGCCCCTTATATCAAGCTCCATAGTACCTTTTCTCTCCATTTTGCTTTTAACATTTCTTGTAGAAAGTGGTTTTGATTTAAAAGTAACTTTATTTTCCTCAACTAGCCTTAGCTTTGATATGGCAATTTTAGTTTTTATTATGCCCATCTGAACAAATACAGATCTATTGTTATCTGGTTCGCTACATATGATTCCGTTTTTATCCATTTCCTTAATGTACACACTGTCGCCCTTTTTCAGTTTTCTTGGAAGTACATATCCGTCGTCATAGCTTTCTGTAACAGGATTTGCTTTGTCATACATACTGTTAAGAGCCTGACGACTTTTAGTTTTTGCATCAGAATATTTTTGTGAAAAATCCTTTTTATCCCTTTGCTTTTTCAGCGTTTCAAGCTCGTCAAGAAGGCTGTTTGATTCTGCTTTCACTCTTTCTATAATACTCATAGCCTGCAGTCTTGCCTGTTCAAGCTGATTCTGTTTATTTTTTTCCAGAGTCTCCAGTTCGGCTTTAAGCTTTGATCTTATTTCTTCCGCATCACGTTTTGCAGCTTCAAGCTGTTCCTTTTGTTTTTCAAGCTCGGTTCTTGAAAGCTCCAACTGTTCAATAACCTTTTCAAAGCGCATATTTTCTTCGCTTACAAGTTCCTTTGCCTGTTCTATCACATCTTCGGGCATGCCCAGAGCGGCAGAAATTGAAAATGCGTTTGATTTTCCCGGAGAGCCTGTAATAAGCCTGTAGGTAGGGCGGAGAGTTTCCATATCAAATTCACAGCTTGCATTTTCAACATCATCCTGTTCGATAGCATAAAGCTTCAATTCCTGATAATGAGTAGATATCATCATTTTAGCACCCTGACATTTAAGACGTTCGATAACGGATATTGCAAGAGCCGCTCCTTCTACAGGGTCAGTTCCCGATCCAAGCTCGTCCAATAAAACCAGAGAATTTTCATCAGCAATTTTAATAATTTCAATAACATTATTAGTATGAGCTGAAAATGTTGACAGACTTTGCTCGATGCTCTGACTGTCACCTATATCGGCAAGAATATTTTTATAAACGGCGACCTTGCTTCCATCTGAAACAGGTATAAGCAATCCGCACATTACCATTGCCGAAAGAAGCCCGGCAGTTTTCAAGGCGACAGTTTTACCTCCCGTATTAGGACCGGTAATAATAAGAGCATTATGGGTATCTCCAAGACTTATATCTATAGGCACGGCTTTCTGAGGGTCAAGAAGCGGATGTCTGGCTTTTTTAAGACAGAGCTTGCCGTCCATTGTTATTTCTGGAATGCTTGCTTTCATTTTTGCTCCAAGATTTGCCTTTGCAAAGTATAAGTTCAGTTCGGCAGCTGATTCATAACCTCTTATTATTCTATCAGCTGATTCGCCGCATAAGGCGCAGAGTTCAGTTATAATTCTTTCTATTTCTTCCTGTTCCTGACTTTCAAGAAGCCTTATATCGTTATTTGCCTCGACTACTGCCATCGGTTCTATAAAAATAGTCTGTCCCGATGCAGAAGATGAATGGATAAGACCTTGTATTTTTCCCCTGTGTTCAGCCTTTACCGGAAGAACATAACGTCCGTCTCTCAATGTAACGATATTATCCTGTAATGCCTTCTGAACGCTTTCAGACTTTATCATCTTATCGAGAGTATCACGAAGCTTAGAGCCAGCACGGTTTATTTTTTTTCTTATAGCTGCAAGCTCAGGACTTGCCGCATCAGAAATTTCATCCTCGGAAATTATAGAGCGGTCAAGCCTTTCATATAAATACTTATCGGGATAAAGCTGTGAAAAAAGATAATCCAGCTCTGTCTGAGAATTTTCACAGTGAGAATACCAATCAGAAAGGGAAGTGATCTGCCTTAAAATATTTTTTATTTCAATCAATTCCTTTAAAGATATTCTTGCACCTGAAGCAGCACGTTTTAACGAGCCGCTTACATCTTTAATGTTATAAAAGGGCGGAGTGCCGAACCTTACAGCCAGATCGAGAGCCTGAGCTGTTTTATCGACCTCTGCGCATACAGTGTTATAATCGCTGCACGGCTGAAGCTCTTCAGCCATTTTTCTTGTTCTGTCATTTGACGTCATGTCGGACAGCATTTTAAGAACTTTATGTAGTTCAAGTGTTTTATAGTATTTGTTCATAATATCAATTTCCCAAAGATTTATAAAATTCTAATGTTTTGAATTGTCTGTCGAGATGTATAAGCAGATATTTTTCAGTCAGCACAGACAATTTTTTCATACTTTTTTCAGAAAGACGGAAATTGAACAGCCTGTCAAAATCCGTAAATACAATATGCCGCAAAGCATGCACCACAGAAGCGTTGATTCGTATGATAGTATCGTCATAAGAGCCTTTAAAGCAGCTGTGACAGTAAAGCTTTGTACTCAGAATATCAAAGCACATATATTCTGTGGAATATTTAAAACATATATTGCAGCAGACTATATCCGGCATCATTCCTATTTCGGTCATAAAGCGCATTTCAAATATAGATTTCAAAAGATCAATATCTCTTTTTCCGTTTGCAAGAAAATTAAAGGTATTAAGTAAAAGGCGCATCACCGATTCTTTTTGCTCGTTATGACCAGCAGCATATGATACCACCTCGGAAATATAGTCAGCCAGAGCCAGTCTGTCAAGATCCTCTCGTATGTGGTAAAAAAGATGGATTATTTCGCAGCTGTCAAGATAATATCTGCCTTTATCATGTCTTAAAGAAAAATCAGAATAAGCAAAAAGCTGGGCTGCCCCTGCGCTTTTGCTTATCAGCTTTCTTCCGCCACGGACGGAAA
>CAMWXM010000254.1 GCA_947178195.1 uncultured Ruminococcus sp. | reverse complement strand
TAGTACCACTTTACCACCCGAAAGTCAATACCTAAGTCAGAATATTGTCAAAAAAATATGTTAAAAGTAAACGCAAAAAAATAAATAAAAAGTGTGTATGTGTGTAAACTGTATAACTATGGGATTTTCGATGTGTAATCAAGCGTGTAATAGGCGTGTAATGTGTGTTAAGTTGCAATACTACTTTTCTGCCCACTATGCCTTTCCCCCGAAGTATGCCAAAAGTACAGACTTTGAAATGAGAATTTTACCGTTTTTGCCCTGTCCTGTCCGTATGTATGGGATTTTCTCTTGTGCTACAAGCTGTCTGACTGTATGCTCCGACAGTCCCTTAACAGCTACTGTACAGATATATATAGAATGAGAGTGAAAATTAAGAGTATTACTTGAAAAGCTCTTGCAAGTCTATCGGAAACAGTACAGCGACGCATATATTCATTAGTTACATTCGTCATTTTCTCAATCATATTCTGCTTATTTGTACATACACCTGAAATACTCTGCGTACTATAAGAGGTGTGACAATTCCAATATCGGCGGCACTGGCGGTTATCTGCCCGATTTTATCCTCGTTCATGCGGAACGGCTGCAAGCTCCCGTCCGTATCGCTGTAATGCTGTATAGAACCCAGTTCAATATTCTCTATCTTCTCGTATGAGCTGCCCCATACGTCCTTGTAGCTTTGAGCAAGGGGAGAAGTATCAGACGTTACGGGAAGTGCTTCACGCCCCTCCGTAAAGCCTGAGATGTTTATTTTGCCCATAGACGTTTCCTCTCTTTCATAGTCAATATTATGTCGGTCACAATATTCGTGCCATGTTTCGCTTCTGAACTTGCCGCTGTAAACATAACGCTGTGCAAATTCAAGCTGTAGCTTATTTGGAATGATGCCCATTCTGTCATTGCGTTCTGCCTGAGCATAAATATATATACCCTTTATCTTTTTAAGCTGCTCTACCCTGTATGCGGCATTTTCTATATCCTTAGTGACTAAAAGATAAACGAATATTTTGTATGCTTTAATGCCGTGTTTCATAAGAAGTCCGGCAGTATTTTCAATTGCCTTAATCTGAGCTGTGGTGTCACAGCTAAAGCGAATAAAGCTAATCCATTTAATCCGTGACAGTATCAGGGCAATGCGTTCATCTACAAGACGTGCGTCCATACCTTGATTAAGGTCAATTGCATAACCGCTGTCAATCAGACTTTCAAGCTGCTGTATGCCATATTCACAGGCAAGAATGTTATTATCCATAAGGACAAGTTTACTGCTGTCCGCTCTGACAAGCTCCTGCCATGTTCTGTATGGCTTTATGTTCCCCTCTTTCTGAGGAACAACACACCAACGGCACTTGTTGGGACAGCCTCTTGTAATGTAGCCGACAGCATAATCACATTCGGGATAAATACTGTAATCGGGAAACATGGCTTCTATCTCATCGGGCAGAACGGAATGAATATCATAACCCGTTCCGCCCTTTACAGTGTCGGGCGGCAGATATGGATTTTCGGGAGTAAAATCAAAAATCTTGCTCGAATAAACCTTGTCATATTTTTCGAGCGGAAACCACCAATCAACCGTATCTCCGATTGATTTGTGATATGACGATATTTTCATAAGGGCATAGTTGGGGAATGTTTTTCCTTTCAGAAATTCCATTTCGCTGTCATGCAGACCGATTTTACGCATTTTCACATCGTCCTTTTTATAAAATTTCTTGTATCCTTGCAGCAATGTTTTGATACCGACGTTTAAAAAGAATACTTCTTTCCGAAAACATGATACAATTTCTGCAAAGCCAAGACAGGTTCTCGAACTTGTCGCTTTCAGGCATATTCACATCTTCAATAAGATTATTCACGGTATTTTCAAGCCGATTAACTGTGGCGTAATCATCTGCGGCAAAGTATATCAGAACGGCAATCAATACAACAGATGTTATTCCTTGAAACATAGTGTCACCTCTTAATCAATACCATTCGCCCTTGTCGGTGAAGTGATACCATTCGCCTTTAAGTTCAAACCGCAGATAGCTTTTGATGAACTTTCTGCACTCCGAAAACGGAATGTTTTTGTTGAACACATATCTGTGCAGTCTGCGCTTTTTTCCGCTCCGGTCAATGGAATCTATTATAATTCCTGCGGTTTCCGCTTCGTTTTCGTCAATATCCTTGACATATTCTGTTTCAATCACATAGTTTACGGATTTGGGAAGAAGCTGTTTCCTGATGTCGAGACCGAGAGAATTGTAAAAGCGCAGGACAGTTATATCAAACAGTTTCCTGTTTTCATTGGTAAGTCCTGAATAGCCGGACAGCTCCCGAACATCTACCCCGTGAATCTCCCTGAGTTCATCAAGAGTTCTCAATTGGTAGTCGTTCAGACCGCAGTCTTCATACTTCCTTTCAAGTTGTTTGCGTGTCACAATTAAAACTCCTTTCCTTGATTTTTTCCAACAGTTTCTGAATATGCTTGACCGGAACACCTGTGGTAAGAATATTGAAATCACAGCAGGAACATTCAGCAGCCATGCAAATATCACCATGAGCAATGTGCCGCCAAGTGTAAACAGCTCTTTCTCCGCATTCGGGACAGGAACATTCTTCGGGACGGCACTGCTTTTTTATAAGTCCTGCTTCTTCTGCCAAAAATATTATGTCGCCTGTGTGACCGTCATAATTGAATATTTCATGTTTCATCTTTTTCTGCACCTCCTCTGAATTGCAGTTTGGACTGCGCTAAATGAAAGACCGATTAAGGCTCAGTCCCTCAGAAGCCTTTTAAAGCGTTTTTACATATGCGTATCCGTCATGTTCGCTGTCCCATTGGAGCAGAACCAACAAGCATTCACCGCTGTCAACTACCTCTGTGCTGTAACAACTCCTTTCAGCAATTTAAAATGGATTTTATGCCATTTAAAAACAACCCGGCGGGCGCTCACTGCGACCGCCAAAGCATAGATTACAGTTTTTTTCACGAAAACATAAAATCACAAATCGCTAAGTGGATATTCGCTAACAATACTATCATAAACGACCTGTCTAATGACCTGCTTAGTCCAACTTCTGCTGCCGATCGGTAATCACAACATAATGTATTTCAATGAGAAATGATATATGTTCTGATTATGTATTTACAATCAAAAAAATGTCTTGACAAATTACTGAATTTGGAGTATAATAATCTTAATTCAGTAAATATTATATAACGGAGGCGTTAAAATGTTTATAGGACGCAAAACAGAGCTTGCTTTACTTGATGATATGTACAATAGGGACGGATTTCAGTTTCTTGTCATGTACGGTCGCAGACGTGTGGGAAAGACATCATTACTGTGTGAATTTGCAAAAAATCACAAAACTATTTTCTTTTCCGCGCAGGAAAAAAATGATACTCTGAATCTCGAAGATTTTTCAAAAACAGTTCAAAAGCATTTTAATGAAAACTACTTTGGGACATTTTCCGACTGGCAAACTGCTTTTCAATATATCGGTGATAAAGCTTCAGATGAGAAACTTGTCCTGATAATTGACGAATTTCCGTTTATTGCAGGAGAAAATCCTTCCGTAAAAAGCATATTGCAGCATACCATTGATCACAGCTGGAAAGAGAAAAATCTATTTCTTATCTTATGCGGTTCAAGCGTAAGCTTTATGGAAAATGAAATTATGGGATATAAAAGTCCTTTGTACGGTCGTTCGACCGGTCAGCTTGAAGTTCTGCCATTTGATTATTATGACAGTGCAATGTTTTTTGAAAAATACTCTAATATTGACAAGCTGCTCGCATACGGCATACTTGGCGGTATCCCCTGCTATCTTAACGCATTCAGCGACAAGGTTTCTATTAAGAAAAATATTGCCGAGCAGATAATAAGAACGGGAGCATTTTTAAAGGACGAACCGCAGCTGCTGCTTAAAATGGAATTAAGAGAACCTGCGGTATATAACAGTATTTTTGAAGCAGTAGCAGGCGGGGCAAGCAGGCTGAATGACATAGCATTAAAGACACATGAAGAAAATCAGAAGTGTTCAAAATATATAAATACGCTTCGTTCAATAAAATTGATTGAGCGTATTACGCCCTGCGGCGACAGTGAAACATCCAAAAAAAGTTTATATAAAATTGCAGATAACTATTATTTGTTCTGGTACAGATTTATTTTTTCAAATATGAGTTATTATGAACTTTTGGACGCTTCCGAGGCAGCGGAAGAAATTACAAGCGAGCTTTCGGGATATATGGGCGGGATATTTGAAAATATTTGCTGTCAGTATATGCTAAGGCTTGCCAAAAGGAAAAGGCTGCCATTTGTTCCGCACAGTATCGGCAGATGGTGGGGAGCAAATCCAAAAACAAAAAAGCAGGACGACATAGATATTTTAGCACTTAATAAAAACGGTGATTCGGC
>CAMWXM010000253.1 GCA_947178195.1 uncultured Ruminococcus sp. | reverse complement strand
TTATTAGAATATAGTATAGCATATCTCACTGAAAAAGTCAAATTTATTCACTCACAAATGATTGAAAAAATATAGATTTTATGATATAATATATATAAAAAATAGTATCGGCAAAGGTGAAAATTATGACTCAAGAAGAATTGATATACTTAAGCCGCCAGTACGCCAATATGTTCGGCATTCCGGTAAGGTTATATAAGGACAATGAACAAATATATTATTTTTCAACCATAAATATTACAATTGATCCCATTTCACTTTGTATTGATGATATTTTATCGGAAAGCTCTGAGATAAACTATTATATTGACAGCAATTATTTTTATTATGGCATTGTGAATTTTGAAAATTATAAATTTGTTTCAGGACCTGCCAGCGAAATAAAGAAATCAGAAACCGAGCTTAAAAAAATCGCATTGGAGCTTAATGTTCCGGCTGCTGATATATCTGTTTTTATTTCTGAAATGTCATCACTGTCGGGTATTCATCTGGATACGGTTATACAATCGGTCATTATATATAATTTCACTGTAAATCGTACAATGTATGATATATCAGACATCAGAATAAAAAATACAGAGCAAAAAAATATTTCTCATGAAATCAAAGGCAATGAATTTACGCTTGAAAGCAAGGAATTATATGCCAATAACGCAAGATCATTATCCATTGAAAAGGATATAATCAAAAAAATTAAAAGCGGCGATGTGGACGGCCTTATTGACGGCGCATCAAAAGTTCCTGCTGTAAGCTCAGGGAATCTCGCCAAACACCTTATCCGTCATCAAAAAAATTTTTTTATAAAACTGGAAACTATAGCTTCAAGAGCAGCTATCGAAGCCGGACTGGATATTGACGAAGTAGCAGCTATTGAAGAAATGTACATTATAAAATGCGAATCTCTGGAAGATATTGACAGAATTAAAAATCTTCAGTATCATATGTTCTTAGATTATGCCAACAGAGTAAAAAAGCATCATCAATATAACGGAAATAATTATAAGCTGATAAATAAAATATCCAAATATATCCGTGAGCATATTTCTGAATCAATAAAGACCGCTGATATAGCAGATTATTTGGGAAAAAGTCGTGTAACTATCACTACCGAGTTTAAAAATAAAACCGGATTAAATCTTTCCGATTTTATAAATCTTAAAAAAATTCAGGAAGCTGAAGAGCTTCTATATGAAACAAACAATAGTCTTTCTTCAATCAGTAATTTTCTGGGATTTTCATCTCAAAGCCATTTCTGCAAGGTATTTAAAAAGTTTATAGGTATGACTCCTACTGAATACAGAGAAAAAAATAGCTGATATAACAAATTAAGGCAGCACTGTGCAATTTTGAGCAGTGTTGCCTTAATTTATAATTTAATTAAATCTCAATTAATCGCTGAAAAGTGGCGTAGACAAATATCTGTCGCCTGAATCTGGTAACAATACAACTATATTCTTTCCTGCATTTTCAGGTTTTTGTGCAAGAATGGAAGCTGCTTTCAGAGCAGCGCCTGATGAAATACCTACAAGAATACCTTCGCTTACTGCAAATGCCTTGCCCTCTGCAAATGCATCGTCATTTTCAATGGCAATTACTTCATCATAAATTTCCGTATTCAGTGTGTCAGGAACAAATCCTGCTCCGATTCCCTGAATCTTGTGTGCGCCTGCTGTGCCTTTTGAAAGAACGGGAGATGTCGCAGGCTCTACAGCTACGATTTTGATGTCCGGATTTTTAGATTTCAGATACTCGCCAACTCCTGTTATTGTACCACCTGTTCCAACACCTGCAACGAAAATATCAACCTTTCCGTCAGTCTGCTCCCATATCTCAGGACCTGTAGTTGCCTTATGAACAGCAGGATTTGCGGGATTCACAAACTGTCCCAGAATCACTGAATTTTCAATTTCCTTTGTAAGCTCCTCAGCCTTTGCAATTGCGCCTTTCATTCCCTTTGCCCCTTCGGTAAGCACCAGTTCAGCGCCGTAAGCCTTGAGGAGATTTCTTCTCTCAACGCTCATTGTATCGGGAAGCGTAAGTATCGCACGATAACCCTTTGCCGCAGCAACTGCCGCAAGACCGATACCCGTATTGCCGCTGGTAGGCTCAATTATCGTCGCACCCTCTTTTAAAATGCCTTTCTTCTCGGCGTCTTCAATCATTGCAAACGCTATTCTATCTTTAACAGAGCCTGCCGGATTCAGATATTCAAGCTTTGCAAGAATTGTGGCACTGGTAATGCCTGCCTTTTTTGTATAACCATTCAGTTTCAGTAATGGCGTTCCGCCAATAAGTTCAAGTGCGCTTTCTTTGATGTTGCTCATAATAATTACCTCCATAAATAATGTTAAGATTTTAATCCCTATCATTCCAGTGGGATTACTATGTTTAAAGTATAACACACTTTTTCTCATTTGTCAATAGTATAATAGAAATTTTAAAGGCAATACCGCACAAAAATCATACGGCATTGCCTTATATTAATAACTCAACTATTAGTGTCAACCTACTTTTTCAAAAAAGTAGACAAAAACTTTATCTTTTGTTTTTACTCAATTCAATTTAATTTTTTGAAATAGTAATTGTGCAGGTATTGCCGTCAATATTATCCACACTAACTTGTACGCCCGGATCAACAGAAGCATTTCCCGAATTATCATACCAGTTGAATCCTGAAATACTGTTATTTATAACTGAACCTGCATAATAATAATTGTCTTTTTCCACGTCATCGATTATACGGATAAATCTTCTTCCTGCATCGCCGTTAGTAAATTCCGAGCCGCTGGCGTACTTATATGATACCCAGTAGCCGTTATCAAAAAGCGTTGCATCTACATGATAAATACGTACTCCGTTTCCTGAACGTATGCCATAATTAGGATTACTGTTATTTCTATCTGCAGTAGAATATTCAATCACAAAATATTCTGACTGATATTTATCGTCAACATTTCCGTTAGGTATTATAACGCAGTTGCCGTTGTCCTGCTGAGCATTGTTAAGAGTGAATTTCTGGGTTGATGCTGAACCGTCATAAATCTGAATCTGGTTTTTACGAAACCAGCCAAGTTGTAATTTAGAAACCGCGCAGAAATCAGAAGATGCATCGGCATCCATAAGCTCCAGTCCGGCAGTGCCATGCAGCCCCTCGAAGTCGTTTCCTGAATAGAGGTAATAATCGGGAAGCCCCATACAATGTCCCATTTCATGGAGATAGCTGCTGTTAAAGTTTTTGTAGTCGGTTATGCTTTCGATTTGTGCATTACCGGTAATAATGTGACCAACCTTCATTCCGTCCACAGTGTACTCATCTCTGCCGAGAGGACCAGCACATGGCCACCAATCGTCATCACCTGCTTTTGTGGGGACTGTAAATAATGTAGCGTCTATATATCCGTTGTTATCACCATCAAATTGTGTGAAATCCACACTGTCTTTAAAGGCGTTGTAGCATTCCATTGCAAGCTTTGCCTTATCAGAACCATAAGATGCCGCATTTTCTTTTGCTGTATAACGGAAGGTAGTTCCACTAAGTTTCATACTGCCTTTAGAGGAACGGTTATAAAAAGCCGACATGCTGTCGAAGGGATAATTAGCGTCCGAGGTGTCCTCAGCTCCGAAAGCTATCTCGTTTATTTCTTCTGCCGAGGGAGCATAGTCATATTTACAATCTGGAAAATCCACATAGAATATAACAAGCTTTGCCTTATCCTGAGAAGGGAGATATGCTTCGACAGCTTTAATAGGCGCATTTATAAAGTCACTCTGAACTTCGATAGGTCCTTCAGACATTTTATTTATCAATGCTCGTTTCATCATCACGAAATCAAATACATTAATACGTTCATCGTTGTACAGATCGCCGGCTTTCCAGTTAGCAAGATGAACGTCAGGCACAGCCAAAAGCCACTTCTGCATTATTACTGTATCTACAACTGTAAATTCACCATCTGCATTAACATCGCCGATGATATACTCTGGTCTGACATTTGTAATCAGAGTCAATGAATGTACATCTGTAATTTCGCCGGTAGCTTTATTAAAGCTGAAGGAAATAGAAATCTTATCTCCGATTTCGTAATATGCAAGATTTTTCGACTCATCTGAGCCATAATAATCGCTGCCATAGGTGAATCTTCCGTTATTGGCAAATACAACATAACCATCACCGCAGTCACTGATTTCATCTTCTAAACTCATGCTGCTAATCTCTACGGGTTCTGTTGGGGGCTGCAAATCCTCAGCATTGAATCTTCCCGGATCGTCCTTGATTTGCGTCCAGATATAACGTAGCATCCAGCCATCAAAGTCGGTGATTTTTGTGGCTGAACCTGCCATCATCAGAGAATTTTCTCCTCCTGGAAAACCTCCCGGCGGAAAACCATCAGATTCGCCCTCGCCGCCATAGAAA
>CAMWXM010000252.1 GCA_947178195.1 uncultured Ruminococcus sp. | reverse complement strand
TAAGTTGCTTTACTTTTTCAGAAAATGCCATTTTATCACCTCGTTTCGTAAAATTACTTAGCTATTGACAATTTTTCCAAAATATGCTATACTTTAATTGCAAAATCAAGTAAATATTATTTTAGTTCAATCTTACGGGATTTTTGTACCCTGTTGAATAGCTTAGTTATATTATATCACATCCGATATCAGATTCTGATTGGCAAACCACGCGAATCTGATATCGGAAAATTATCAATTTTTAACAAAGAGAGGCTTAAACTATGGCTGGCAATCAAGAATCCAAAGACAAATATTTAAAGGAAAAGGTCGAAACATTTCTTATACGTGTTCCAAAAGGGAAAAAAGAAGAAATACAGAAATTTGCTAAGAATAATGGCTACAGAAGCTTGAATAATTTTGTTGTTGATTTAATAGATAAAAGAATGAAAGCTACAAATATTCAAGGTAATAGCATTTTAACTGGAAATATAACCGGAGATAATAATGCTAACATGAATATTAATACATCTAAAGAAATAATTAAAGATGAAACTGAAAGTGAGATATATTCTATACTATCTGACCTGAGTTTAAGAGATCGCTTTGAACTATTAACGATAATTTACAAATTTGCAGACAAACATAAAAAATAATAAAGGAGCATTGCTTATTATGAAAACAAGCAAAGAGGAATGAGAGGATTTTAAAAGAATTCTTCCCGAACTTATATCAAAAGGTATTTCTTTCGGAAACGATTCTAAATCCAAAAGAGCATTTAAAGGAAACAACATACGTGAAAAATTAGATAGTTATACAGTAATTGATTTAGAAACAACGGGCAAATATGTAAATACATGTGAAGTAATCGAAATGTCTGCAATAAAAATAAAAAATGGTGAAATTACTGATACCTTTTCCACATTTGTTAAAGCGAAGAGTACTATACCAAAGGAAATTGTTTTGTTAACAGGTATAACACCTGACATGCTTGAAAATTCCCCATCAATAGATAAAATAATAGAAGATTATGTAAAATTTATTGGTGATGATATAATTTTAGGACATAATATAACTTCCTATGATTCTAATATCATATATGACACTTATTATTCATATTGCAATAAATATTTTGATAATGATATGCTTGATACATATCATTATGCCAGATGTTGTAATATAGATGTTCCGAATTATAAATTGACAACACTTGCACGATATTTTAGTATCGAAAATAATAACGCACATAGAGCGTTAAATGATTGTATTATTAATTTCAAGTGCTATGAAATGTTAAAAAAACATTTTGACAATAATTACAGAATTCAAAAAACTGAATCGTCTAATAATTCAAATAACATTTCAATTTTGAACTTTCCATATGAATTGACGGAAAATGCTGATATTAACAGTAAACAGATATGCTTAACTGGCGAATTCAATTTTGCTTCTAAATCTGAAGTCACAAAATATTTAGAGTCCTTTGGTGCAGTAATTAAAAAAGATGTATCCTCTAAAATAGATTATCTAATTGTCGGCGGAGAAGGCAATGCAAATTGGAAAAATGGTAATTATGGGGCGAAAATTTAAAAAGCCTTAAAACTACAAAATAACGGAAAAAAGATAAAAATAATTAATGAAGAGGAAATATTAAAATGCAAAGAATTAATAAAATAATTGATACAATAGACATTCTATCAAAAGATTTATCAGAAAAATATAATATTCCTGATGGTTTTATTATAACTTCATTAAATAAAAATAATTCTTTATCTGTATGGCTTACCGAACTTACAACCGGAAAGAAATCAAAGTGCGCTTTTGTAGTTCAATTAAAAGGGAAAAAGGATAATAAATATATATCATTTGTAATTAAAAAAAGCATTATTAATAATGTCACAATTCCTGCTAGAACATACTTACGCCGATGAAGTCAAGTTCACAACATATCTGTTTAGATTTTTCTACAGAAAAAAATGATTTTAAGCCAATAATAAAAGAACTTTTAGATTGTGCTATAAGCACATTTGAACCTTCTGATAAATTTGGCTGTTGTGATAAATATATAGAATGTTCAAACGCAAAAAAATGTTTACATAATAATTTGTTTTATGCTAAAGCATGCTATTACAGAAAAAATTTAGAATCAGGAAAAATATTTTATGGTGATAATAAAAATATATGATTTGACAAATCTGCACAAATTATCAATCTGATATTTGTGCAGTATTTTTGTGATATAGTTATTGACAAATGCGTATATAATGCGTATAATATTAATAGGAGATGAGTACATGAAGCGTAGAGATTTAATAAAACTTTTTGAAAAAAATGGTTGGTGGCTGAAACGTGACGGAGCAAATCATGATATATATACAAACGGCATAAAAAATGAACCAATTCCACGGCATAGAGAAATCAATGAAAAACTTGCACAAGCAATCATAAAAAAACATGAACTAAAATAGTTCGTATATTCTTACTTGAAACTTATTTATAAGGAGTTGTTTTTATGAAAAAAGTATATCCAATTATTTTAACACCTGATAAGGAAATGTTTCTTGTTGATATTCCTGATTTTGACATAATGACACAAGGAACTGACCTTGTTAACGCTTTAGAAATGGCAAGGGATGCTATTTGTATTACTGCTGTTGATATGCAGGATGAAAATAAAACACTTCCTGAACCTTCTGTAATTTCTTCAATAAACGCTACTGATGACAATTCAATAATAACGCTTGTTGATGTCGATGTTGATGCATATAAACGAATGCTTGACAACAGAGCAGTCAAGAAAAATTGTACGATTCCAAGCTGGCTTAATGTTAAAGCCGAAGAAGCCGGAATTAACTTTTCTCAGGTTCTTCGTGAAGCTCTTGAAAATCGTCTTAACATTAATTAAACATGACTTTATAAAACACAACGCCCTGCAAGCTGCAAGGCGTTGAAATATATAAGGAGGATTTTTATGTTATGCGTAAAATGTAAAAAAGAAATTGCAGAATGTTCTGTATTCTGTAATTGGTGTGGAAAAAAACAACAAATTACAAAAACGAAAAAACGAAGCGCAAGACGTGTAAACGGGCAGGGGAGTGTATGTAAACTTACTGATAGAAAACGAAAAAAACCATATATGGCAAGATTTAAGGCTTTTTATGATCCGTTTGAAGGTCGAGAAATAAGACCAGTTTTGGGATATTTTGAAACTAAGGAAGAGGCATTAAAAGCTTTAGCACTTGCTTGCGAAAATCGTCCTACCGAAAAGTATAACTATTCACTTGAAAATATTTATAAAGAATGGAGCGAAATCCATTTTAAAGAATTGTCTAAAAGCGGTATTGATTCGATAAAATCAAGTTGGAAATACATTGAACCTATTAAAAATGAAAAATTTCGCTTACTAAGAACCGAAGATATACAACCATGCATAGATGCAGCAGTTAAAAACGGCAAATCAAGGGCAACATGTGAAAAAATCAAACAATTATATTCCCAGTTATGTAAATATGCAATGCAATATGACATTGTAAATAAAAACTACGCTGAATTTATTAAATTACCTAAAACCGAAAAAACAGAAAAGCAAGTATTTTCTGAAGAACAAATAGAATTATTATTTAAAAACTCTAATAATGATACGGCTAAAATTATATTAATACTCATTTATACAGGATATAGAATAAATGAGCTTTTTAGTATCCCCAAAAGTGACGTTAATTTATCCGAATTGTATTTAATAGGTGGAAGCAAAACGGAATCAGGAAAAAACAGAATAATGCCTATTAACGAAAAGATAGTTGATTTTATTAAATATTTCTATAATAATTCAACTGGTAATTATTTAATATCAAATGAAAATGGCGGAAAAAAGGATGCAAATAATTTTAGAAAACGTGATTTTTACCCATTTCTTAAAAGCTTAGACATAACCAATATAACGCCCCATTGTACACGCCATACATTTGCAACATTAGGACAAGCTGCTGGAATTGCGCCAGAGGATATGATAAAATTAATAGGACACTTTGACTATTCTACAACTACGGAAAATTACATACATCAAAATATTAATAAGCTAAGAGATGCCATAAACAAAATATAAAGGTGTTGCCAAATGTGTTACCAATTGAAGATGGTTTTAGCCATTTTCAACTACTAACCCTACGTATTTACGTAGGCATGCACCACAAATTATATTTGGTAAGGAAGAGGTCGACGGTTCAAGTCCGTTAAACAGCTCCATATTGGTGCTATAAAATAGATGCACCCCCTTCAAACCGCCTAAATTCGGGCTTACGATAGGGAACAAAGAAAAACAACCGATTGAGAAAAGAATCCGTCAGCTATTACAGTTGACGGATTACTATTAATTAAGTTAAATGTTAAACAAAATAAAAGTTATGCTAAAATCAAAAGCGAGAGTGAATATAGAGCCGTGTAAATGCCAATAATAACCACAGAAAGTGGAGGT
>CAMWXM010000251.1 GCA_947178195.1 uncultured Ruminococcus sp. | reverse complement strand
ATTCTCTTTATCCAAAGTAAGTTTCAACTCTTTTAGCTGCGCTCTTGTCATATCACTGGGTTTGGTACAGGCGATCCGGATTGCTTCGATCTTGTCTTTATTTTCATTGACATACTTCGAAAAAGCATCCAGATAATCTTCCGGTTTTTCCGTGTTGCCGTATCCACGGGTGGTTTCTTTCAAGGTATCTTCTTTTTCAGAGTAGAAATGACCTTTTTTCTTTCCTTTGAGCGAATCCACCCACAGCAAAAAGTCTTTATCTTTTTTGCAGGTTTCAATAAACGTATCTTCCGTGCAGGATTTCAGCTTGTGTACATAGGTTTTCAGGTCGATTTTATCCAATCGTTCGGCAATATCATATTTTTGTTCCGATGTAAGATTGTTGTTTTTTCGCTGAAGTCTGGCGAGAATGCGGTCTTTGACCTGCTGTTTATTTTCTCCGCTGTTGCGGAACAGATCTTCCAACAACTCCGGCATAGTTTTGCTTACAGAAACAGATTTCATCCCGGAAGTGGAGTCTAAATCATCATACACCCGTACAGCGTCAAAAATATTGAAATGCGTTTTCCCGATTTCAGGGCAAAGGCGGGTGGCACGGCCGAGCATCTGCTCGAACAGAATACGGCTGTTAATCTTCCGCATAAACACAAGATTGCAAATAGCCGGAACATCAATTCCGGTTGTCAGCAAATCCACCGTTACCGCAATATTAGGGTACTGATTGTTTTTAAACTGCTTGATAACCTGTAAGATTTTCTTTTTGTTTCCTCCGGCGGTTTTACCTGTGATTTTCATAATCGCATCATTGGAGATCCCGTAGGGTTTATAAATATCACGAAGAGTATCGACAATGCAATCGGCATGATTATCATTTACAGCAAAAATCAGTGTTTTTTCGCCGCTTTCAGGATTTAAGTAATTGGATATTTCCTCTAAAACTTTGCGGGTATGGTCGGGAAGGACAATTTTTCTGTTGAATTCCGAAACATCAAAATCCAGCTCGTCCTGCAATACCGCACCGTTAATCAGTTCGTTTGTGTTGGGATCATACTGCGCAAGTATTTCGCCCTTTTTGAATTTCACTTTATTTTCGATAAAATCTGTATTTATAATATAAGGCGGGTCGTGATCCACAAGCCAGCCGTCAATAACGGCTTCACGATAGCTGTATGTAAAAATCGGCTCACCGAAAATTTCGGTGGTATGCAGAGCAGGGGTGGCGGTTAAAGCTACTTTTACCGCATCAAAATACTCAATGACCTGCTTGTATTTACTCATATAATCATCTTGATTGTCGTAGAGAATTTCTTCTTCGGTCATTTCTCTGTCAAGAATATATCCTCTGTGTGCCTCATCCACGATAATCAAATCAAAAGCACCGGGCATTAGATCAGGTGTATCAGAAAGGATAGTCCGTCTTAACAATCCTTGTACGGTTGAAACGCTGACCTTGGTTTCCAGGTTGATTATGTTATCATCGATGGCTTTTAGCTCATAGATCTCATCTAAAGTCATTAATTCTTTCAGCTTGACATCCTTAAAGGTGTCCATTGCCTGCTCACCGAGAGATACACGATCAACAAGAAACAGGATTCTTTTGAAACGTTTTGATTCAAGCATTTTGTAAATCAGACCAAGTACAGTACGGGTTTTACCGGTACCTGTTGCCATTGCAAGCAAAGCGGTGCGATTTCCGTTCATAATAGCTTTGGTTGTTTTGTTGATAGCTTTGATCTGATAATCACGTAAATTAAGTCCATTGGGGTCATCCAAAAAAGAATCGTTATAAGTTGCTAATTTTTCATTTGCCCTATCGATATCTTGTCCTAATTTTTCCTCAAGATCACTGGGACTAAACCAATTTCGGATTGGATAAGATTGATTCGATGATTTCCGTGCATCTAAAAACCATATACCGGATTTAGTTCGAAGTTGTTCCAAAAAAGCTCTGCCATTAGAGGCGAACAGAAAAGGAACTTGATAGTCACCCCAAGAATTTATAGTATACTTTGAATGTTCTTCTTTGATATGTGTTGCATAGTCTTTTACTTGTACATCAATGGTAGCAGCAACATCTTCCGAAGCCTTCTTAGCATCCATTAAAGCTACAAGTTTTTCTCCAATGAAGAAGGCATAATCGGCATATCCATTTTTATAGAAAGCAGATTTGGTAGGCCATTCACTAATAACAATATTCCTACCCTTTACAGGGCGAGTACCTTTGCTATAACGCAAATTTGTGGTATCTGCTTCCCATCCTGCTTTACGAAGCTGCTCGTCGATCAGGCAACGTGTTTGTGCTTCATTCCATTCCATCATAGAAGAAACGGTCTCAGCCCGCTTTGCTCGCTCTTTCTGCGTTGTACCGGAAACCGCTGTCGTTACCAGAGCAAGCTTTTTTGACAGTTCGGCAATCTTTTTTTCCTGATCTTCTATTACTGATTTTAAATCTGCTTGATACACTTCTTCGGGCATAACAAAACCTTCGGCAATATATTCCCAGTCACCATAGGTTTCCATAAACCAAACTGCTAAATTATATGTCATTGAAAGAAGCGTTTTGGCTTCGTCTATGGAATCTGTTCCCGTATGTACTGCAGAATTACGGGTTTTGCGAAGTACATAGAGAGTGTTATCAATCTCGTGAGGAAGGAGACCAGCGCGCTTCAACAATCGAATACGATTAGCATGAGTATTATCCATTTGCGGTTCATCAATGTGCTCGAACACCAATATTTCCTGCACGAGGCGTTCAGAAAACATACCAAGCTTATATATACATGCATTTGGATCTGAATACAGATAGTTTTCTGCATTAGCGCCTAATTGTGCCAGCACAGGCCAATATTTATTTAGAAATTCAAAATTGGATTTCATTGATATCCTCCTCACTTTTAGTTTTGACAATTTGCTATTATCGGAGCTAAAAGCATATACTTTCGTTTATTCCTATGTATTATAAAACTCATCCAACACATGGGTTTTGACAAGCGTAATATACAACTCAAACTTAATGACCAATTTAACCCAATTATTGTCGTCAATCAATGTAATTGGTGAACCTTATCTTGCGGCAATTATGGATGAATTTGTGAATCTGTCATTTGTAATAAACATACCGTAATTCGCTTAATATTTATTCATAGCACCTAAAACCTGGTTGATTTCAGTATCCGTTATAGGTGTACATTGTATCTTTTGCAATGTATAATGACTCTTGTAGTTTTAAAATAATTCGCATCAATATTGTATCCATATACGCCAATTTCACTATCTTTGCTAATCTGGATGCCTTTTTCCGTAAACTCAACACCCATGAGGTTTGGCAATGCTCCCGAAAATGCTTCAAATTTTTTAGTGTTATTTTAGTGATTGCTAAAAGGAGAAAAACGTAAGTTGTCCTTTGCAAGATTGATTGTGCTTAGTTCGTTTTCTAAATTGTAGGTTTAATCAAAGAGATATTTATGGATTGTTTTAAAAATTGAACTTCTGTTTTCGTGAAAATATAATTATTCATTTTACATTATACTACAATTACTGTAATAAATCAAGATTTAATTGGGATTAATTTGAGAAGTTCATAAATTTCAGCTTCGTAAGCTGCAGTGCGAAAAAACACATATTTGACGGTATTGTTGGTGCTGCTTTGCCTTTGATTATCAAATATGAAATAGTAAAAAGATTTAAAAACAATCTATACATCAGTAGACGAAGTGGATTAAAGTTCTTAATTAATAGTAAGTTAACACAAAATAGAAATTTAATTCACAATCACCATTAGAAAAATAGGGGAGTGCAAAAAAAACAACACTTTTCTTTTAACATTTGTAGTCTGCAGTAATTCGCCTAAGTAAATATTCAATAAAAATGCCTGTGACTGATTTTCTACTATTGAAAAATCACTTACAGATATTCCATACACTCTGCACAAAAATACATTGAGAAATTTTGTAAGGGTAGAGTTAAAAATCTACTTTTGTGTCAACAGTACCTATAGAATGGTAATCCTGTTTTTTAAAAGATATTATGCCCACAAATGGCTTTGCGCAGCCTTTTGTGGGCATAATATCTTTTTTTGCCAATGTTTCATGTGATATCGTTACCAAAAAGATTTTCTTATGTGGACGGGTTCTAAGTAAACGAAATGGGGTTCAGAGTAAAACCATCAGTATTATTGTAATCATATTTTATCAATTTAATGGGCTTATTTTCGAACATTTTACGTTTTTTTACATAGTCAACGACTTCAGCTGAAAATGATTTAGCAACAGCTGTAGTTCTCAGCATTTTCATATCACCGGATACTTTTTTCTGCAAAAACCATGATTCGTAGTCAATCAATTGAGTTAATGCGTTTTTATCAAATTCATCTCTTTTAACTTCAATAATATCATAGGATAAAATAAGATCATAATTTTTAGGGTGTTCATACATTAAGAGAATATCCATTTCTC
>CAMWXM010000250.1 GCA_947178195.1 uncultured Ruminococcus sp. | reverse complement strand
ACTCTTATGTTTCTATATATTAGACGAATGAAGTTACTAAAATGTTTCATTTTTCTATAAAAAATTACATTTTTATAAAAATTTATTTTTTTACACAAATACAAAAAACCCGAAAAGTAATAATTACATCACTTTTCGGGAAAATTTTAGTATTTATTATTTTTTCATCATGCTTTCAACTTCATCAGCGAAATTTTCTTCTTTCTTTTCAACGCCTTCGCCTCTTTCAAAGCAAACGTAATCAACAACATTGATTGTTGTACCTGCTTCTTTAGCACAGTTGTCAACATATTTAGCAACTGTAAATGAACCATCCTTAACAAATTCCTGATCCAGAAGGCAATTTTCAGAATAATATTTACCTATTTTGCCGTCAACAATTTTTGCCTTAACTTGTTCAGGCTTACTTGCCATTTTAGGATCTTCGTCCATCTGAGCCAGCATTATCTTCTTTTCAGATTCAAGTACATCTGCCGGAACGTCTTCTCTTTTCAGATAAGGAGCTTTAAGAGCCGCAACCTGAAGAGCACAATCCTTACCGCATGCTAAAACAGCGTCAGAAGCTCCAGCAGGAGTTTCAAGATTTACCATAACGCCGATCTTACCGCCGCCGTGAACATAAGGAACGAGGATACCCTCAAGTCTTTTAAATCTTCTGATGTGCATATTTTCACGAATTTTAAGGAAAAGTTCCTGAAGAGCTTCTGCAACAGTAGTATTTCCGCCGGAAATCTGCATTGCATTAAGCGCATCTATATCAACCGGATTGCCATCAATTATAGTCTGTGCAACATCATCAACAAACTTCTTGAATTCGTCGTTGTTTGCAGCAAAGTCAGTTTCAATATTTACTTCAACTACTGCGCCTATGGTATGCTCAGCATTTGTTTTTGCCATAACGATACCCTCAGCCGCTACTCTTCCTGATTTCTTAGCCTGAGTTGCAAGACCCTTTTCTCTGAGTATAACTGTTGCTTTTTCAAAATCTCCGTCAGCTTCCATAAGAGCCTTTTTACAGTCCATCATGCCAACGCCTGTCTGCTTACGCAGTTCAGCAACGTCTTTAGCCGTAATATTTGCCATTGTAATTTCCCTCCGATATTTTTTTGGAAAAACCCAAATATGAAATATATATCCGGGTCAGATTTCAAACAGATTCTTATTATTCAGCTGCTTCTGCTGTTTCTTCTGCCTGTTCAGATTCCTCTGATGCCGATGTATCTTCACCCTGTCTGCCTTCGATAATTGCGTCTGCAATTGCGCCGGCAATAAGCTTTACAGCTCTAATAGCGTCGTCATTACCAGGAATTACGTAATCGATCTCGTCAGGATCACAGTTTGTATCTACGATTGCAACGATCGGAATGTTAAGCTTTTTAGCTTCCGCTACTGCAATTTTTTCTTTTCTTGGGTCAACTATGAAAAGTGCGGCAGGAATTTTATTCATATTTTTGATACCGCCCATAAACTTTTCAAGTTTTTCAATTTCAAGATTAAGCTTTACAACTTCCTTTTTAGGGAGAAGCTCGAATGTTCCGTCCTCTTCCATTGCGTGAAGCTGTTCAAGTCTCTTGATTCTCTTCTGAATAGTTGCAAAGTTTGTAAGCATACCGCCCAGCCAACGAGCATTTACATAGTGTGCTCCTGCTCTTAAAGCTTCTTCCTTAACGGAATCTCCAGCCTGCTTCTTTGTGCCTACGAAAAGAACGTTTCCGCCCTCTGCTGCAAGGTCACGTACAAACATATATGCTTCTTCAAGTTTTTTTACAGTCTTCTGAAGGTCGATAATATAAATTCCGTTTCTTTCAGTAAAGATATATGGAGCCATTTTTGGATTCCATCTTCTTGTCTGATGTCCGAAATGCACACCTGCTTCGAGAAGCTGCTTCATTGATACTACTGCCATGGTAGTTCCTCCTGTTTGGTTTTTATTTTCCTCCGCCCAACTTAGCTTAACGGCAACTAGATCACATCCAGCACCAACCGTTAAAAGTATAAGCGTGCGAATTACTGTAATATTATATCACAGAAAAAAGTAAAAATCAAGTATTTTTTTTATTTTTTTCAAATAAATTTTCTACAAAGAACTTTTTCCGGGCAGAAGTCTTACCGCTTCCCGTTTCCTTATATCTTACCAGAACAGTATCCTTACCGATAAGCTCAATATCATTACATGAAAGAATAATATCGCTTTCCCTGCCGAACAGTCCCCAGAAATGAGATCTTCCAAAAATAACAAGTGCGGCTACGATACCTGTTTCCGATTCAAATTCAATATCGTCTATAAATCCTAATTTTTCACCGTTTTCAATATTTATGACTTCCTTTTCCTTCAAATCAGTCAAGCCATAAATCATAAATAAAGCTCCGTTTCTAATAAATTTTATCTTCGATTTATAAATTATTTCCATTATTTTGCGACTGCTGCATTCCCCCGTTATCAGGCGGGGTTATACCTTTAAAATCACCGCCAGGAGGAGTCATGTTTTCAAAATTTCCATCGGGAGGTGTCATGCCTTTAAAATCGCCGTCAGGAGGTGTCATATCCTCAAAATTATCATCGGGAGGTGTCATATCTTCAGAAAAATCTCCCCGGTGAGTTCTTCCGCCATTTCCGAACTGGCCGTGCTTCATCATTCCGCCGCCGCCCATGCCGAAATTACCGTCACCAACAAAGGAAACCCTTTCGGAAACTTTAATGGCTTCCACAAGCTCTCCGCCGTTGCATTTTGCATCTGAACTAAATTGCTTATCTGTAATATTTTCGGCATTTCCTCCGCTGTATACGCTGTATTCCTTACCATTTTCTATTTCAGGCGTACTTATAATAACCGAAGAATATTCCTTTGAAGGCTTATAGGCTGCAACGACATTATTATTTTCATCGGTAATATAAACAGGTGTTAAAGCAGCTTTGCTCTGACTGAAAGCAGCGGCAATAGAATTTTGACCGGAGCTTTCAGAAGGCGTTTCAGCCATTCCCGAACTGCCTGATGCAACAAGGATACCGCCGTTTATAATTATTTCAGAGCCGCTATCAAGCGCTCCGTTTCCATCGCTTACAGGACCGTCCACAATAATTGTACCATCGTTTATATTTATAGCGCCGTTTGAGTCAAGACCATCTCCTTCTGCGTCAACATAAACATTACCACCATTGAAATTCAGCTGACAGGCAGGCGAAGCGTTCATCACATCACTGCCTGAACCATCGCTTGCATTAAAGCCGTCATCGCTGGATTTAATATTTAAATCGCCGCCGTTTATGTCGATGACAACCCCTTCGATTCCTTCGTATGATTTTTCAATATTGATATTTCCGCCGTTTACAGTTACATTGCTGCTACTGTGAACTGCATCGTCTCCTGAACTCAGAGAAATTGTTCCATTATTTATTTCAATGTCGCCCGAAGCGTGTATACAGTCGTCCTTACAGTCAGCAGCAATATTACCATTATTAATGGTAATAGTTTTTTCAGATTTAAATCCTTTTTCACTGTCCTCGGTTTTATTGGGATTTCCTTCCATAGCGCCCTTACCCATACCAAAGCCACCAAATCTGCTGTTATTCTGAGCAGAAATATCCGATGAATTTTCTGTAGGATTATTATTGCCGGTTTCAGTTGTACCCTCGGTTTTAATATTAAAATCGCCGCCATTTATTATAAGAAAATTTTCCGACTGCACTGCATCCTGCATAGCTTTAATATTGAAATTACCGCTTTCAAAAACTATAAACCCCTTATCTGTTTTTTCCGTTTCCGATGATTTAATGCCGTCCTCTGCGGAAGTAATATTAATATCGGCATTCCTGATAACCACTGATTCCTTGCCCTTGATACCATTTCCGACCGCAGTTATGTTATACTGACCACCGGCAATTCTCAAATCGTTTTTGGTGGTGATAGCCTCGTTATAATTTGCGGTAATATCAAGGCTTCCGCTACCGTTAAATGACAGATCGTCCTTGCTGAAAATCACCGCATCAGGCTCATTCTGGGCGGAGGAAGCATACTCATAATTTTCCGTATCGGAAAGAGCATTTTCAGTTCCATCGGCAAGAGTTATCGCCGTATTTTTAGCATTTTCAATATACACAGGCGAAGAGACTGAATTTTTTATATTGACGCCGTTAAAAATAATATGAACGTTTTCGCTATCTGTAGAATTTACATATATCTGCCCATCATTTAAATTTCCGCTTATTATATATGTTCCGCCGGAGGTGATAGACACTTTTTTATCAGCATAAGCAGCATTTTTGCCGTTTATTTGCACATCATCTCCATTTAATTGTATGTCTGCCGTCACCTCTTTATAATCAACGGACAAATCAAATTCCGTAAAATATTCAGAATTGTCATTGCTTACAATAGATTCTGTTAAAGCTGTCGTCTGATAATTGCCGGAAGCGCCTTCTTTTTCTTCAGTGAACACAGAGCTTTCTGTCTTTTTGCACCA
>CAMWXM010000249.1 GCA_947178195.1 uncultured Ruminococcus sp. | reverse complement strand
TCGCCAGTCTTTTCATAATATTTATCAAATGCAGCATAAAATGCATCGCCAAGACGAAACCCTATCAATTTATCTAAATAGTCATAAGTATCAACGACTACCCTATCATAATCAACAGCAAAAGCTTTTACTTCATATGTTAGATTTAATGGAACTAATCTTCTATTTGGAATCATTTGAAACATTGGCAAATATTTAGCATCATAAGAGTAGTTTTCACGAGATAACCGATATCGCTCATTTGGATCAGTTGATTTTTCAATTTTCTTTTTTAATATATTACGTTCAACGGTTCTCGCAGCATACGAATATCTATACCATACAATTTGACTAAAACTCTTGCCAATTATTTTCCACAACATTATTTTAACGGTACTATCCAATATATATTTCTCTGCAGAGGTAACCTCTCTATTTAAATAGCACGCATAAATAGAACTAAACGCATCATATGCTTGTAATTTAATAGTTTTATCTATATCTTTATCTATCAACAATTCCTCACCATCAAATAAATTATCCAAAACTGTTATTATACCCGCTAGGGCTCTATCCGATTGAACTCTACTAAGTTCTCGATTTGTTAAGTTGTATTCTTCAGAAAACTCATTATTTTTAATTGCATTCTTATATTCAACATAGTCATCATTTCCCTCTGTAACTCTATCTAGTTGCGATACCTCATCCAATCGTATATCCTGCGACAAAATTTTTCTCAATTGTACACGAGAGGACTCTTTAATAACAATTTGACCATAGTCAAACACCGGTTGATTGGTTGAACGACCTGCTCTACCAATAATGTTTTTTACATTAAGTGGCTTACTAGGTTCAAAGCGCTCAATCCAAACCATATCAAAAGGCATATTGATTCCTTGCTCAAGGGTTGATGTTGCAAAGCAAATTTTACAAAAGCCTTTTTTAGTAAATTCTTCCAGAATGTATCTCGCCTGCAAAGGTAAAGACCCATGGTGCACTACAATCCCGTGTTTTAAACGTTCGACCATTTGCGACGAGTAATCTCCTCCATCCAAATTACTGGCACCAATAAAATTTCTAAACTGCTCTATTAACGAAAGTGCCTCTTCATCTCGAATTTCTTCGCACATATTCATATATGGCAGAAATTTAACAAATATTGTTTTGTCGTATATGCTTTTTTTAGAGCAATAAACCAAAACACTTTTATTCATTCTAATTAGCTTATCCATAGGATCATAATCAACCGCGACTTTGTCCCCGAGGATCTCACGATCTAATCCAAAATGATAAAACTTTTTCTGTTCATCATAACAATAAAACATTTGGCCTACATTACGTTGCTTGAATCTTTTAAAATCTCTCTCTTCATAATCAATATTATTTTTAACATATTGAACTTGAGGATTATCTACAAACGGGTAGGCAAATACCATTTTTGTTGTTGGAAAGTATTCAAC
The DNA here is from genome assembly GCA_947178195.1 of uncultured Ruminococcus sp. Classification (GTDB taxonomy): domain Bacteria; phylum Bacillota; class Clostridia; order Oscillospirales; family Ruminococcaceae; genus Porcipelethomonas. The sequence continues at coordinate 3,037 of CAMWXM010000249.1, read as the reverse complement.
GCACCTACGAATAACGGAGTCGTAATATAAACCACGAACTGAGGCATCGTCGCTTAACTGAGCCTCATCAAACATAATCATATCAACATTAAATTTATCTTTAAGCTTAAACAAATCCTTTGTTCTTTCAGGAGTAATGATGAAAACATTTTTCTTAACTTTATCTGTATTTATCAAGTCAACAAAAGTTAATATGTTTACATCATTTTCCGGTAACAAATTCTTTACTAAAATATAGTATTCATTTATAAGTGCTCGAGATGGTACTACAATAACAATATCATTCTCAAACAATCTAATGATATGTCTAAACACAAAAGACTTACCAGTACTAGTCGGCGAAGAGAAACTAAAATGTTTATTAGTAGATATATTTTTTATAATATTGGCCTGAATGGGCGTATACAAGCCATCGTACTCTTCAACAATTTTTTCCTTGTATATATTAAATACAAAATCATTAAACGAGGTAATTTCAGCTTCTTTAAAAAACAGGCCCATAGTATATAAAATGCTTTGCTCGTATTTTGCAAATATCCGTGGCTGATACATTTTAATATAAGATAATATTTCCAAATTCGAAAAGTTATCTGTTCCAGTTTTATATATATTAGTCAAAGTATTTTCTAAAATTTGCTCAACATTTATGTTGCCCATTATGTTTGAAATGACACTAGTTTTCATATATATTTACCGCCACTAATATTATGAATTCATATTGTAAACATTGCAAAAAATCCGAATTTGTGAATATATGCTTTAATAAATTATCTGTTGATATATTTGTAGATGAAAATGCTGCACATACTCCAAATTTTCCATCACACATATTTTGCAAGCTACGATCAGATGCCAAACATGATAGCATTGTAATATCGCTTATATGCTTATCATCATCTATAAATCTATGAATTTGTTCTAAACTAGAACCGTATGCATTTTGATTATGCAAGTATTTTGCCTCTCCACATGCAAGCATCTTATCCTCGCCATTTTCGACATAAAAGTCAAACCCTGGATTACCCGTTTTCTTGCGCCCAAGTAATTCAGATAATGGTATATCAATATAGCTTAATTCCTCAACTATTCCACGCTTTGCACATACGGAAACAATATACTCACCTGCTTCACTTATAATCGGATTTTCCTCACTATCATAAAACTTTTCTTTTAGCGCATCGCATGTCTTCATCGCATTGACCCTAAAACTTTCTTTTAAGAATTCTCTATCAAATTTATTTAACCAAGAAAAATCTGCTAATTCAACTAATATATCCCTAATAGCTATTGATAAATCCTCTGGGTCAACCCGCAAAAAAACAATTGATTTTGTGGGTGGGTTTTCAAGATACTTGGACAACGACACAATTTGTTTTTCTAGTACTTTCACTGTTCACCTCTTTGGCAATAACTTTTTTAATTACATTATATCATATATAGCTTAAATTGTCGAGTCCCCTATTGCACATATCGGCAGGACACGACAAAAATCGGGATATGTGGGAGTTTTTAAACACATATCCCGATTACAGTATTACTTTACCATGTTATTACTTTATCAACAATTTCCTGCTGTTCGCTTGCTGTGCGACGCAAATATATGCGAGTAGTTTCAATACTCTCATGCCCCATAAGATCGGCGAGCAAAGCAATATCATTGAACTTTTCTAGAAAGTTTTTCGCAAAGCGGTGTCGGAACGAATGCGGATATACGACCTTAGGGTTGATACCGTATTTCCCCGCGAAATTTTTTAATTGCTGCGATATGCCCCTTGTAGTGATGCGATTACCAAAACGATTACGAAATAAAAAGCCAGAGTCGATCCCTATCTCCTCCAGCCATTTTTGCGTTTCTTCTCTTAATTTCTTGGGGATGTAGAGCCGCCGCACTTTTCCTCCTTTGGAATATATATCATAATATCCCAAATTCACGTGTTCGACTTTCAGTTGTATAAGCTCGCTCACACGAGCCCCTGTTGCAGCCAAATACCGCACTACAAAATACCACTCCATGTTTCCCTCTTTCTTTAATTGGTGTTTCATGTACTTGTAATCCGCGTCGCTGATAACATTTTCCAAGAAAGTCTTTTGCTGAAGTTTGATGGGCGAAAGCCGCAACTTATCTTTTTTGAGAAAATCAAGGTACTTATTAATTGCCTGTATCCGAAGATTAACGGTCTTTGGCTTATAAGTTTCCACCAAGTACCCCTTGAATGCCAAAAGGTTTCTTTTATTAATTTCTTCATATTGTCCGTTATATAACCGTATAGTCATAAGGTACGATACAATTGTATTTTCGGAGAGATTCTCCTTGCGCAAATAGGTTTCAAATTCGTTTACCATATCAGTAAACCTCCTTAAATTTTGGTACTTCTATTTTACCAATTAAGGCGTTTAACTGCATTCCTTTTATGCGAATAGTTCCTATTATGAGAAGGTCGGCGGTAAAGAGATATGTATTGACGATGAGATACCGTTCGAACTGCCCGACAATTGGGCGTGGTGTCGTTTATCTGTTGTGTGTCGGCTGGGAGATGGTGAAGTAACTAACGGTGAAACTTTGCCATATCTTGAGGCAAAAGTCTTGCGTGGGAAGTCGGAGCCTACTATGGTGAATAACGGTAAGATTGTGAAACCAAACACCTTTGCTATATTAGTTGATGGCGAAAATTCTGGCGAAGTATTTGCTATTAACGTGACCGGTTATTTGGGTAGTACATTCAAAACCCTTAACTGTTCGTCACTAATTAGCTTTGATTATATTCGATTCATATTGGAATTTTATCGGAAGTATTTTCGTGATAACAAAACGGGAGCAGCAATTCCACACCTAAACAAGAAACTATTTCATAATTTAGTTATTGGTGTACCTCCCCTTGCCGAGCAGAAAAGAATATTTGGCAAAATTACAGCTTTATCTCCTATGATTATGGAATTTGGCTCGTTTCAAATGCAGGAAGATGACCTCAATAGGAGTTTACAAACTCAGCTTCGTAAGTCCATTTTGCAGTATGCTATACAAGGAAAACTCGTGCCA
>CAMWXM010000248.1 GCA_947178195.1 uncultured Ruminococcus sp. | reverse complement strand
TTTCTGCTAATGTTTTGGCTCTTTCCATAATTTTTATTTTAGATTTTTCAGACAGGTTTTTAAAATTATCAATGAGTTCTTGTTCGTCAGCGTCTAATTTAGTTTCTGACGATACTGCTTCCTTACCAAGTATAAGAAAATCGCATGATACTTTTAAACGTACTGCTAGTTAGGACTCCCTTTTTCCAATTAGAAATTGCCCCCTTTTTGCACCACCACAAGAGAGTTTGCTGCAACCTCAGCTTCAATACCGTTATTTGCCATAACACCCATGTAAAGTGCCGCATCATTTACCTTATATCTTGCGGAAGAGAAAATCGGAGCGGCAACAGACATTGCGCCTGACAAGCTGTCTACATCCAACGCTAAATTATTGCATGCTGCGGCAAAAATATCCGCATAATTTGCCGCTTCATCAAAAGAACCGTGAAATCCGTTGATAGTCGCAACCAACTCAGCAGAAACCGTGATTTAAAGCGGCGTCTTTCATGGCTTTGTCAAGCAGATTCGCCTCTTCTTCAGTATTGCGCATTGTAGCATTGGTAAGCTGCATAGTTTTGTCAACCTCTGCAAATTTTACCGCCGCTGTTGTTCCAATTCCAGCTACTGCGCCCGTCAGGGGAAGTAATGCCTTACCGGCATTGGAAATTTTTTTACCTGTGTTTTCAAGCTTACCGCCAGCGACTGCTATCTTTTCAAGCACCGTTGATGATTGATTTGCCTGCGATTCAAGACGCTGTAAGTCCCGTTCTGTTTCAATGATCTCACGCTGCAGGGCATCATGCTGTTCTGGAGAAAGGGAGTGTCCAAATTCTTTTGACACATCTTCTGCAGACTTTTGCAGTGATTTTAAATCATCAGAAGTCGACTTGATCTTCTTTTGCAAAGCATCGTATTTTTCCTGTGAAATTTCACCATTTGCAAGTTGCTTATCCGCTTCTTTTGATTTTGCTTTCAAATCTTTGAGTTTACTACTTGTTTCATCAATTTTTTGTTTCAACAGGTCATACTTTGCTTTCCAAGCATCGTAGTTTCCAGCAGTTTTAGCCGCCTCTTTACTTGTGATTTTTAGTGAATCTAATCTGCCCTTAGTTTCACCTATTCCTTTGGCAAGTAATTTTTGTTTCTGTGCCAGCAACTCCGTATTAGTCGGATCGAGCAATCATGTTCATGATTTTATCAAGCTTTTGCTGAGTTTCGGCGGAAGTTTTATTCTGAGATTTTAATATTTCCAGCCGTTCACTAAGTTGCTGTTCCTCTTAATATATGCTGCACAGCAGATCATTCTGCTTTTTTCTTCTGTTATTGTTCAGATCATCTGTAAGAGCATATTTGCTTGAATATTTGCCCTGCTCGGTCACTGTCTTATCGCTGATTTTTCGTTTGGAGATGCGCCTCGCAAGCTCCTGCTGAACTCGATTAAAAGTATCTCTGTCGACTATCGGATCATGATGGTCTGTCACCAGATACATGGGTCGTTCTCCATGATTTTTCACAACCTTGTGAGTAATACAGTCGAGCGTATATGTCTTTTGCATAAGTGCGTCACCCACATATTTTTCGTTCTTCAAAATACTGCTTATAAGCGATTCATTCCAAGTTTTCTTGCCAGTTGCGGTTAAATACCCTCCGCCTTCAAGAACCTTTTTTATATGCCTCATGCTGTATCCATCAAGAAACAGCTTATAAATCATCCTCACTATTTCAGCATCTTCCGGAACAATCTCAGGCTTGCCGTCAGCGCCTTTTTTGTATCCCAGAAGATACTTGTACTGAAACTGAACCTTGCCCTCACGGTATGCCTTTTCCTTTCCCCAGCTGACATTTTTGCTAATTGATTCGCTCTCTGCCTGAGCGAATGAACCGTACAGAGAAATCATAAATTCTGAAGTCATGGTCAGTGTATTGATATTTTCTTTCTCGAAAATCACGCCGATTCCAAGGTCTTTAAGCTGCCTTACATATTCAAGACAATCTACAGTATTTCGTGCGAATCTTGATATTGATTTGGTAATTACAAGGTCAATTTTTTTGTTTTTGCACATACGGATCATGCGATTGAACTCTGTTCTTTTCTTTGTTTGAGTACCACTTATCCCCTCGTCAGCAAAAACATTTACAAGAGTCCATTCCTTTTTCCTGTTGATCAAGTCGGTATAATATGCGATTTGCACCTGATATGAATTTTGTTGTTCTTCCTCTGCTGTACTAACACGGCAGTAAGCTGCCACTCGTAATTGCTGATATTTACTGCGATTTATCTCTGTCTGAGCCTTCGCAGGAATTATCGTCACATTCGATGCTATACTCATTTTTATCAGTCCTTTCTGTTATATTTTTGATATGTACACCGTTGATAAATTCAACTTCTATGGTACAAAAATGGCTTATCCAAATCCTGTTTATACAGGACTTAAACAAGTCAATATCCAACGTATTTAATTGTTCATGATTTTCAAGCAAACTATGTATCTGCGCTGTTTGCTGCGAACTGTCATTATAGGTGCAGCAACCATATTTCATCGCGGCAAGCTTGAAAATTTCAGTCTTTATCCTGTCGAAATCTACCTGTGCAGAATCTGTCATCTGATTGATTTCATTCTGCTTACGAATCACATCGGTAGTAGGAGAGTACACGCTTATCTCACCGCTTGATTCTATCAAACTTGTATTCGCAATGACCGTATTCAGAACAGTTAATACCGTTCCGATAATCATCTGATCTGTCAGCTGATATTCAAACTTATAGCAGTCAGGATTTCTACAGTCCCACTTTTCATAACGGCTGTTACCGCCGATTCGGGATAACCTGTGACCGCATTCAGAGCAATATGTACGACTTCTGATTTCTTGTAAATCCTCTGAAATCACACACACAGAAGTTGCTTTTGACATTCTTTTTTCATTTGCTTGATTAAAAAACTTTTCGCTGATTATTTGTGGATATTTATCAGTTCCAAGGTACTTTTCATTCTCGATTATACGCTTTACCATATTTTTATTCCAGTGATCTGATCCTTCGCTGTACCTGATCTTCTCAGATTCCATCAGCTTTGCAATCTGCATTAAGCTGCTGCCATTGAGATATTCTTCAAAGATTTTGATAACAGCTTTAGATTCTGTAAAATCCACCGTAATTTGGCCATTTTTCATGCAGTACCCAAAAGATATAACTCTGTTCTTAGCCATAATTCCACCTCCTTTCAACGTACAAGGATACTACATTTTTATGCGGAAATCCATTACTGAAATCAACAAAAATATGCTCCGAAATTTTACTTGTCCGGAGCATATTCTATTACATCTTTTCTTTAAATTTAAAACCGCCTATCACATGAAATTCCAATTCACTTTGATTTATAACTACAATCTTCTCAATTAGAAATTCAAACACTGATTCGTCAAATTCCGTTATAGGATTTTCTTGCTTTTCAAAGTAATCTATAAGCACATCTATCTGATCGAAAATTTCGTCCTCATCGTCAAGATGCGTGATTTTCTTTAACTCCGACTGCAGCTTATTCACTTTGGCATTAAGCTCCGCTGTCTGCTCAAGGTATTTTGCGTTGTCAAGAAATCCCTTTGTTTTCAATCGGGCAAGTACATGGGTCTGCTCCTTAAGCTTGGCAATCTCTTTATGAATTTCCATTACGTTGGAATTACCCTTAAATCGCCGTAATTTCAAGTCTTGCAATGCAATTTGCAGAGGTACAAGAATTTGTTTATAATTGAACCATAGCTTGTTGTGCAACGCTATAAATGCATCATAAATTTTATATTCTGCTATCCATTTTGAACTGCAATCGTCAGCGTTTAAATCATGCTTTGAACACGCCCAATAAATCTTGTTATTTGAGCGTTTCCGCTTATAAATTGATCCGCATTTGTCACATATGACCTTTTTGCTCAGTGGATAATTGTGAAATATTTTGTTTCCAAAACATTCTGATTTTATTTTTATAAGTCCCTGAACCGCTTCAAAATCTTCTCTTGAAATAATCGGCTCATGGTCATTTTTTACATAATACTGCTCCGCCTGACCTGTATTTTTGCTTTTTTTAAATGGAAAGACGTTTTCTGTTATTTTCTTTCGCCATAGACAGTCGCCAATATATTTTTCATTTGTAAGAATATACCTTATTGTCTTTTTATCCCACGATTTTCCATTTTTTAAAATTCCATTATTGTTAAGATTACGACAAATTGTATTAAATCCTTTGCCGCTAAGAAATTCTCTGAAAATCCTGCGAACAACCTCTGCCTCACCAGAATTCACCGTAAAATTCCCATTTTCTTTTGTGTAACCATAAGGCATACTCGATACGTTATATGTGCCATTCTGCATTCTTTTTCGTATGCTCCATTGAACATTTTGAGAGATTGAAACCGATTCCTCCTGCGCCAGACCACCCATTATAGTTATCATCATTTCATCGGGCATATTGGCTGTATCAACATTTTCTTTCTCAAAAAACACAGTTATTCCAAGAGATTTCAGTTCACGGATATTTTTAAGGCAATCCTTTGTATTTCGGGCGAAACGGCTTATTGAC
>CAMWXM010000247.1 GCA_947178195.1 uncultured Ruminococcus sp. | reverse complement strand
AAATTGAGTTTCCGATTTTCTGTTATATGGACATTTCATGATTTAATCTCCTTTCAGGCATAACAAAACCGCCTTGATTTCTCAAAGCGGTTTTATTCGAAAGACTGGCTATTTGGCAGGCGTAGCATCCTCCTGCATCTCTCGGGAAAACTCCCTGTCGTACCATCGGCGTATGGTCGCTACGAAATTTACCACCTCAAATAGCTTACTCTTATCTTACCTATATTATACTACATTTATTCGTCAGTGTCAACATTTATATATAAAGGATTATTATTTCTCAATCTTTGAGCAAAACGTTTTTGACTTTCTCCAACAGCCGTAATTATCGAATTTTTAAAAGTTGGATTGTCACCTTCAACAACTAATCTTAAAACAAGATTTACTGTTTTTCCTTTATGCACAAAACATTTTGATACTATGGCAGTATCTTCTTTAATATCTTTAAATATATAATCGGGATTTTTAATTATTTGCTCAAAATATTTATGGTATTCGTCATAAAAATGTTGACCTCGCCTTTGAATTATATGCTCAATACGATTATCTGTAATAATCACCTCGTTGGTTAATATTTTTTTATTTGTCACGCATTTATATTTTTCAATATCTATTTTACCGATTTTATGCACATCTGATACCGCCGTTTCACTTTTATCTGTCTTTATTATACCATTTCCCTCAAAATTGTCAACCGTAGCGGAAGTGTCTTTAAGTCCTGCGATATTCAACCCCATACCAAAGCGATAAATATTCTTTTCATCAAGCTCCAATTTAGTAAGCCTTGCCTGATAAGGAACATCAACCGTCTTTACATCAACGCTGCCGCCCTCGTCAAGACCTATCATTTTTTTAGATTTAAGATTGGTCTGGAGCTCGTCAAGGTTGTCTCCCTCAAATCCGGTAATAGCATAAAGAGGCATATCAAAATCAATGAGATTATTTGAAAGCGAAGATGCCATAAGATCGTAATCGTCAATAAGCTCCTTGATAATATTCAGATCGGAAACCTGTTTTCTATTGTTATCCATTCTGAAAAAAGGTATAAATCCAAAGCTTTTACTATAAGTTTCACCATCGCTTTTCGTATAAAGATTATGCGGTCTAGGATTCATTTCTGCCGATTCATCAAGGCTGATTTTACCGTATCCATCTTGAACATAATACCACACTTCTTTATCACTCCAGACCTGAATACGCTTGATTTCCTTTTGTTTTTTATCAACTCTTTCAGCATATTGATATATCACGTATTCAGGAACACTGTCCGTACTCCTCCGACGTATTTCAACTACTCCCAACGAATCCGCACACTGAAAATTAAGTCTGTCGTTTTCGTCCTTATAAGCGTATATGTACTCAAAGCCTTTTGCAATACATCCTCTTAAAAGCTCCGATATGTTGGCTGTAAAATTTTCGTTATAATTGAAATATTCGTCAAGTTTTTCTTGCAATTCCGGCAATTCGGACTTTACAAACTGTTCCCCGGAAAATATATACTGCACCGCCTGGTCGACAAGCTCCATAAAAAACGGATGGGGAATTTTAACGTTTGAGCGGTATTTATCTTCGTGCAAAATACGAGAAGACTGCAAAGTTTTCGGCTCGCTCCTGTTCATTTTTAGAATGCATAAAAAAATAACTTATCCGCTGTTCGTCACATAAAGTATGTACGTTTTCTGATGTGATATTTGATAGGTCAAGTAAACTCAAAATATCACCGCCTTAGATTTCAACCGAAATCGGCTGAATGCCGCTAACCAGTACTTCCTGCTCTTCATGATTTATAACAGCATTATTAAAGTAATCATTAAGGCTCTGAATATTTATAAGTATCTTGGCATTTTTGCCGTTTCCAATGCGTACCGCCTTAACCTTTCCATCTAAAGCAAGATTTCTTATAAGGTTTTTAGGAAGTCCGAAAAGTCCGGCAGCTTCCTTTACTCCCTCCATTCTCACTATGGAAGAATCAATTATATTGTCAAGATTTTTACTTCTGTTAATAATTATTTTTGACATTTTATAGTCCTTTCTATTTGCCAAACTCCTAAAATTATGGTACAATAGGAGCAGGCAAATGTTTTGTGTGTTTAATTGATGTTTGCTTTCAACGTCTTTACTGCGCCAACAGTAAGGGCGTTATTTTTATGTACTGTATTCATATTTCAACACCATCTTCATCTATACGATGAATTTGTCCGTATTCGTCTGTATACTCGAAAACATTTGAATTGTTTAGTATAATTGATTTTTCAAGAAGTTCAGGAAATATATTCTCTAATGCTTCATGAGCTGCTTTTTTGCCATGCTCGGTATGAACAAGTTGTTCAAACATAAATTCTTTAATGCATAATGTGAAAGGTGCTTCCGGTACATCTTCAAGAAAGTCACCTAAATTTTTGTAATCAAGATTATTAACAAATATTAAGCTACTGAATTCCTTTTCTTCATATCCTTTTACAAGTTTTTCTCCTTGTTCAACTGATATATTGCAAAGATTACACAATTCCTCAAACGTACCGCCTAACCTTTGCCATTCGTCAAGATATGAAAACATTACATTTCCTATAACAATCATTTCACATCTGTAGTTTTTCATAAACTTTTCATAAGGATTAGGAATACTTACTTTGATATTCTTTGGAAGAACTCTTGAAGCCTTTTTCATACGTCTTTCAATTTCTCGTGACTTATCACGATTAGTTATATACGCTTTTATAATTTGAACACCTGCTGAGCGGGAGTTACAAAGTATTTTATATGCTGTTTCTTTACTGGGATTTTTGCTATGTTCTTCAACGCATTTTAAAACGTTATTCAAACAATGTACTAACATTTTTTACCTCCTATAAATTAATTTCTTTTTCTGCGGAAAGCTTGTCTATAATGGACAAATATTTCTGCTTTTCCTGCTCTGGTAGTTCAAACCTCAGGCGACGTGTCATGGTTGCTTCTGATACGCCGAGTTTTTCAGCTATTTGCCAGAAGAACACGTCTTTTTCCTTTGCCTTTTGTCTTAAATCCATGTTGCACATATTTTTTACCTCCGTAATTTTAAAATAATACTTGCAATCATCATCAAGTCATGATATAATATGATTATGACGATTGGCGTTAGCATTATTATACTACACCGGCCGAGATTTGTCAAGACAATTGGCGTAATTCATTTGAATTTACGCCTTTAAGAATAGGAGAACTAATATGAATACAATAAATTTAGAGGAATTCGGTAAAAGAATAACAGAATTAAGAGAAAGCTCCGGTAATTCACAAGAGGAAATCTGTGTGAAATTAGGAGTTACTCAACAAACACTTAGTCGATATGAAAAAGGTCAACGTCAAGCAAGCTTAGATTTTGTTGTTAAAGCATCAAGATACTTTAATGTCTCAGCAGATTATTTGTTGGGTATAACAGATGTAAAAAGTACAAATAAAGATATCCAGTATATTCACAAATATACTGGATTAAATGAAAACTCTATTTCAACTCTTAAATTTTTTAATAGCATACCATTTCAACCAGAATTTTATCATTTTGATGAAATAAATACTATTAACCTTTTATTGGGCCAAGAACACAGCTCATACAGTATAAATAATTTTTTTTATAATGTTTTAGCAGATGGTTCAAATAATATATTAAAGATAATAACTAATATAATTAATCTTAAGTATATTAAATCCGATAAGTTAATAATTGACGAATCAGGCGAAATAGAAAAATATAATCCTATTGAACATGGCGTTTTTCATTCAAAAATAATGAGTATCAATACAGATGAATTATTGGATACTTTACTATTTGATAAATTAAAGCAATCAATTGTTGAATTAAGAAAATCATTAAAGGAGGAAAGCGACAATGCCCAGCATAACCCCAAGAAAGAATAAAGACGGCGATATTATATCCTACACAATAAGGGTATACCACGGCTATGACAGTAAAGGAAAACGCCTGAAACCTTACACCATGACATACAAGCCTGCTCCTAATATGACGGTTAAACAGATTGAAAAGGAACTTAACAAGCAAGCGGTTATGTTTGAGGAACAATGCAAGCAAGGTTTACTTGGTAATAATCGTCAAAAGTTTGGCGCATATGCTGAATATGTTATTAATCTTAAAGAACAAAGCGGAGAGCTGCGACATCATACCGTTGTACGTTATAGAGAGCTTCTAAAACGAGTAAATGAAGGTATCGGACATATAAAACTTTCTGATATTCGCCCTCAGCATTTAAATGCTCTTTATGAACAGCTTTCAAAAGAGGGATTGCGTAGAAGTGGAACTAAAGCTATTCTTAAAAGCTCTGAAAGGCTTAATGAAATTATCTCAGCAAAAGGTTTTACTAATAAGGAAATATTTATAAGAGAGTACGCCGGACTTTCCTGCTCCACTTATAGAAAAGCAATAAAAGGAGAAAAAATAGCTGAAAATAGTGCTGAAAAAATTGCTAATGCATTAGATGTTAATATAAATAACTGGAACAGGACAACAGACCTCTTTCACCTAAAACTATAAGGGAACATCACGTTTTAATACATCTTATATTACAT
>CAMWXM010000246.1 GCA_947178195.1 uncultured Ruminococcus sp. | reverse complement strand
TAAATGATAATAAATATTTCTCAAATAAAAAAAGACGAAAAGGAACGGCTGGAAATTTACTGCCATAAGGTAAGCAATGAAATAACGGAGATCGTCCGCTTTGTTAAATCCATGCAAGGACAGATTACGGGTGTTATCGAAGGCGCACAGTATGAAATCCCCGTGTCTGACGTGTTTTATATTGAAGGAGTAGACAACAAAGTGTTCATTTATTGCGAAAAACAGATATATGAAACACGTCAGAAGCTGTACGAGCTGGAGGAAGCTTTAAAGGAAAAGCATTTTCTGCGTGTATCAAAATCCGTGCTTTTGAATCTCATGAAAATCAAGTCGATAAAACCCTCGCTGAACAGCAGATTTACGGCTGTACTTCAAAACGGAGAACAAATTATTGTTTCAAGAAAATATGTACCCGAGCTGAAAAAAGCTCTGAAAGGAGAAAGCTTATGAGCCTTAAAGAAATACTTTACAGATCGCTTATGATATATTTTATTCTTGTCACCTGTATTACGGCGGGAATTACGATCCTCGGTTCAATTCTTGATCCAGATGCAAGATTTGGATACAGCGCATTTGCCTCGCCGTTTATTTTTGCGGCTTTGGGAGTTATTCCGAATTTGCTTATGTACTCTTCAAAAGAGTTATCAGACAAGCAGATAATTCTGCGTAAAATTATACAGTTTGCGGTTATAGAGGCGGAAGTGGTGGTCACCTGTATACTAAGTCCCATAATCCACACGGAAAAAGCCGAGGTTATTATAGGTGTGGTTATCAGTGTGCTGGTGATATTTATACTTGTCAATTTTATCAGTATTATGAATAACTATTTTTCTGCAAAACAGCTTACAAAAGAGCTTATGCGGTTTCAGGAAAATATGAAGTAGTACCAATTACCTGTTCAATAATAGCTGCGGTTGTATATTTCATGATCATTCTCCTTGAAAACGTTAAAAATGACTTCTGTAAAGCCTGAATTTATCATCAGCGTTTTCGCTCTCTATTATGCTTGTATCTTTTCTTTTTGAAAGAAGATAGCTTATCAAAAAATCAAGTTTCTTTTCCATGTGATCACCTTTTAACAACTGCATTTACGGGGCATACCACCGCACAATTTCCGCAATGCAGACAATTCTCCTGCCTGATAACAGCTTGGGAATTCGTTATGTCAATACATCTCTGCGGACAATCCGACAAACACGAGCCGCAGCCGATACAATCCTCTGTAATAGAATATCCGCTTGTCTTGCTCTGCGCTCCGCCGAATGTGAAGCTGTAACGCTCGATAGGTTTCTTTGAGAGATCAAACCATTCGCCGACGCCATCGTAGATTTGGAATACTGTGAGCGCCTTACGGCTTTCATTAGTCGGATATATCTCAAACATATAGCCGTTATACTCAAAAAGTGTGTTCAGCATTTCTGTCCCGATCTCTTTTACCTTGCCGCGAACAGATACAGCAATACAGTTCATAGTATCTTCGCCCTTTTTGCCCGATAACGCAAGATAGCTCTTATCCTTTAACCGCCGATAGAAATTTTTCCCTTTTGCGGTGAGAAAATACAAACCGTTTTCGTCTGCGTACATCATGTCGATCACGCAAGTAACAGGCAGACCGTCCTCGTCAACTGTCGCAACAACGGTAGAGTGTATCTGTTCTACGATGAATTTCAGGTATTCGTTAGCTGTCATAAATATCCCTCCGACATTAATTCTTCATTCCAGATGGAAAGAGTGTGCCGATATTTTGGCACACTCTTGTTTTTATTCTTCAGATATGATTTTTTTTGTATCGGCAACAATCTGAGCAAGCGTAGTCTTTTTCAGCTCGTTTTCGAGAGCCGTCTGGGCTGCTTCAAGCCTGCCGTCCATAACCTTGTGGATATTTCGTCCTACGGGGCATTTTGCATTGGGATTCTCGTGGAAACGAAACAGTCCGTCATTGTCTGTGCAGTCAACAGCCTTGTAAATATCATACAGCATTATTTCGTCAAGAGCTTTTGCAAGATGTGCGCCTCCGCTGCCCTGACGGGTTTCAACTATCCCTGCTTCACGGAGCTGACCGAGAACATTGCGGACTATCACCGCATTGACACCGGTACTGCCTGAAAGAAAGTCGCTTGTAACTCTCATCTCACCGCCGAAAACTTCAATGCAAGTGAGAATATGAACTGCCGCTGTGAATTTACTTGTTATCTGCATAGACTTTCATCTCACTTTTATATTTATTCCCTTACTACGCTGATACGCTGTCCGATGTGATCGCCTTTTTCAATCTCGTCAACCATTGCGATTGCATAATCTGCGTAGCTGATAATGCTTTCGCCACGGCTGTTGAGGGTAAGCTCCTCGCCGGCGAGAATGTACTTGCCGCTTCTCTCACCGTCCGCCTGAAAATCACCGGCAGGGCTGATATATGTCCACTTAACATCGTTTCTCTTGCGAAGCTCGCCCAGAGCCTTTGCCATAGCACCTGCAAGCGGCTTGAACATTTCAGGGAAATCAGCACCGTCCGATACACAAGCGGTATGCTCGGCATTCACATAAAGGCTTCCTGCACCGCCGACAATGAGAAGTCTTGTATCTGTTCCCGAAAGAACATCACAAAGATGCTTCAAAGATGTGGAGTGCAGCGGAAGTGTTTCGGGTGTCCATGCACCAAAGGCATCAACTACTGCATCAAAACCTGCAAGGTCAGAAGCTGTCAAATCAAACAGATCCTTCACGATAGCATTCTGAGCTGCAGACCTGTTCTCACCCTTGACAACTGCTGTAACCTCAAAGCCTCTGTTTACAGCCTCTTTAACGATGAGCTGTCCTGCCTTGCCGTTTGCACATACTACTGCGATTTTCATAATAAGTACCTCCTAATAATATAACATAAAATTGATGTTTTGTAAAGTTGTAATGTTATTTATTTTAACTTTCTGAATTTAGTATATCATACAGCTTAAAAGTTGTCAATATATATATTACAACTTTGTAAGCTTTTATAAAAAATAACAATAATACATAGCAATTTGTGTTAATTTTTCACATTTGACCTCCACGCCTGATACATAGGCAATGGTGATACTGAATGAATTTGAGAATTTACATTTCATAATAAAAACAATCGGGGGAATTGATTAAAAAGAAAACAGATAGAGAGCATTTAAGCTTTCTATCTGTTCTTATTTTCAATGTTATTGATGTACCACGCTCCCTGACTGTGTGGAAGACTTTATATATTTAAATATTATAAAATTAAGGCTGATTAAGAAATTTACCGAGTTGTACATAGACTTCTGCTCTATCATCTTATCCTAATTCACGATAAAAGTGTAGACAAAAATTCTGCGCAGGCGCAATAAAAAATGGTAAATTCATTTTTCAGATTTAGTTGTCAATACAAGATCAACCCCAAAACAGCGGAAAAAACAATCAGCACAATCGGAGATATTTCTTTTTTTTGAAATTTTGTCCACAAAATAATGCCGACAGTCAGAAGCCCGAAAATTATCAAAGCTGTCAAGTCAAATACAGGTGAACTTATACTTCCGACAATAATTGAAAAGATCATATATGTACCCGTTGCGAGAATAACTCCCGCAAGACAGGGCTTTATACCGTTCAGTGCGGCTTGAACATATCGGTTTTTTAATGTGTTTTTCAGAAGAGATGCTATCAGTAATATTATGAGAAATGACGGAAGAACAACACCGAGAGTTGCAACGATCGCTCCTAAAAACCCAGCCTGTATGTTTCCGATATATGTTGCCGTGTTCACCATAATAGGTCCGGGGGTCGATTCGCTGACAGCGATAATATTCGTGAACATATTCTCGTCAAGCCACCCATTGGAAATAACGGTTTCACGAATCATCGGAATAGCGCCATATGCTCCGCCAAAGGAAAACATTCCGATTTTAAGAAATTCCCAAAACAAAGCAAGATAAATCATTTGTTTTTCTCCTTTAGAAGTATTCCGTAAACAACGACCCCAAACATTCCTGCTATCATAATAAGGTAAATTGTCGAAAAATTTACTGAAAGCAGGTCTATAATAATGACAGCGCCAAAAAATATAGATACAATAACGACTGAAATGTATTTATTCCTTGTTTTTTTAAGCATACTTTTTATTATTTTTAAAGCTGATTTTATAATAAGCACCGCGACTGCTATGCGTATACCTTTAAACGCTTTGGCGACAGCTTCTATGCTTAATAAATTTTCCATAAATGTGGAAATCAGCCATATAATCAGAAAAGAGGGTAAAATCATTCCTAATGTTGCAGCTGCCGCGCCCATACCGCCCGCCATCTTGTAACCTGCATAAGTTGCGAGATTTATCGCAATAGGTCCCGGTGTGGATTCTGCGATTACTGTGATTTCCATTAGTTCGTCTGATGTTATCCACTTCTTATTTTCCACACATTCCTTGTCTATCAAGGAGATCATGGCATAACCTCCGCCAAAAGTGAACGCACCAATTTTAGCGAATGTCAAAAACAAATCAAGCAAAACGTTCATTTTTTACCCCATTTCGGTACAACTTTTTCAATGATATTTACTTCGGATATT
>CAMWXM010000245.1 GCA_947178195.1 uncultured Ruminococcus sp. | reverse complement strand
ATACTATATTTATTATGCTTGGGCAAAAAAAACTTCTTGGACGCAATATGCTGTGCCTTATAATATCAGGCGTTTTTTTAGGTGAGGTTTATGTTTCATTATCTGTAAATATCGGTTATGCGGCAAATGACGGAGGCGTACTTAAAACTTCGGCTGCGTTGGAATATGACGAAAACAGCGAGCCTTGTTATCGGACTAAAACCGAAAAAAAGTATCTTCATGTAAATATGTTGGGGGGACTAGGATATAATTCTCTTGCGCATTATACCTCTTTGACTGCTGAAGATTATATGTTTGCCATGAAAAAACTGGGATATTCCTCCTACTGGATGGAAGTTGGCGCAAATGGCGGAACTGCGCTTACCGATGCACTTATGAGTGTAAAACATTCTATTGGTGCAGATTTTGATTTTAAATCCTTTTATAATGTTACGGATATTGAAGGCGAGCTTGACAGGGGAGTGAATCAGATATGCTGTCCGATGGGGACGATAAGCGACATTTCTCCTGAACAATGTAGATTTCTGGAAGATGATAAAAGAGTAAATGTTCAGAAGAAGCTTGCTGAACAATATTTCGGTACAAGCAGAATGTTTACCGAATATGAACCCTCATTTACAGCCGGCGGAAAAATCGAATATGAAAATTCAAAATATAATATTTACACTTTAGATGACGATTCTGAATTTTGTCAGTTGAGGTATACCATAGACGTAAAGGGCATGCAGATATTATACTTTGATATATTTGACAAGCTCAGCAATAGATTGGCTGAGGAATATTACGGAGCAGCTGAGGTATATGTAAATGGCAGCTGTCTGACTAAAAATTATCCTGAACAAAAAAACAATGGTATTCTGACATTAGGCGAATTTAATGATACTACCGTTGAGATTCTTATTATTATAAATAAAGATATTTCAGTTAAATCTTTTGACATTTTCGGAATAGATGTTGATATTCTTAAAAGCTGTACAGACCTGCTTAACAGCAGCAGGGGATGTGATTTATTTATAGATGGCAGGAAGATTTACGGAACATGTGACAGCCGAAATGGAAAATGGTTGTATATGTCTGTCCCGTATGACAAGGGTCTTAAAGCATATGTAAACGGTAAAACTGCGCAGATTTTTAAAATATATGATAGTTTTTGCGCTGTAAAGCTTGAAGACGGTGTAAATTCAGTGGAGCTTGAATTTTTGCCCTACGGCATGAAAATAAGTCTGATGCTGACGCTTCTGGGCGTGATTTTATGTTTGATATGGAAAAAAATTGGTACTGAAAAAATTTGTCGTATTAAAGTATCGACGAATGCGATATTATTATACAGAGTGGTATTTTGTATAGTTATACTGACAGTATATATTCTGCCTGTGATATTAAGAATTTCGGCGCTTGTATCGAAAATGATATAATGAATGCAACGCCGTATACGGTTGATGAACAATATTATCCAGGGAAAAGACACATTATTCTGGAAAAAACAAATATAAAAAGTAAGGATGGTAATTGAAAATGGAATTGCATGGTATTAGCAAATTAGATTTAAAAAGAAGGAACAGGGCACAGATACTCAAGGTAATAAGGGAATGCGGACCTATTTCAAGGGTAGATATTGCAACTTCTATGAAAATTACAAGAGCTGCAGTTACTATCATAACAAATGAAATGATTGAAGAGGGGGTTCTTTACGAAGTAGGTGAAGCTCCTGTTTCCCTTGAAAATCTTCAGAAGGGCAGAAGAAAAATCCTCATAGATGTTAATGAAAATTTTAAATTTGCTTTGGGTGCGTCTATAAATGATAAAAGAGTTACGGTGGGACTTGCTAATTTAAGCGGAAAGGTTCTCGATAAAATCTGTATGGAGCTTGTGGATACGGTAACGTCGGACAGCATTATTGAATACATAATATCATCATGCAGAACGATTCTTTCTAACAGTGGACTTGACGCTTCAAAGATACTCGGTCTCGGAATAGGTATTCATCCCGACATGTGCAGCAAAATGAAGATATATATGAAAGACGGCAAACATGATTATTCTCCGCTTATAGAGAAGATATCAAAAGAGCTTTCAATTCCCGTAGATTGTGCAAATCTTACAAGCTCACTTGCTCTGGCAAATCAGGCTGAAAGCTTCGAGGAAAGAAAAGGAAATTACGTTCTTCTTATGCAGGGCAGACATATGAACATGTCGGTTCTTATAGAAAATGAAATTATGAATGAAAATCGTTTTTATACGAATCATATAGAAAATTTTATTGTTAATCCGGGAGGAAGAAGGATTTCAGGCTATCCTGACGGTTCTGTAAAAGCAGAGCTTACAAGTATAGCACTTGCGGAAAAGCACAGAGAAGTATTTTCCAAAGAAGATACGCCGATTCTTTGGGAAATTGCAGGTGGAAGCTTAAATAATGTTAATACTAAAACAATAACTATGGCTGCTGTGAAAGGCGAGGCAAAAATTATTGAGGTAGTCAATAATTATTTCAGATGCCTTTGTACGCTTGTAAATAATCTTTCAACGGTTTTCTTTGCAAATAATATAATTCTTCATGGATTTGAATTTGACGAATGGCTGTTTGATTATTTTAAAAATCAGGTGCTTACTTTATGCGGCGATGAGCTTACAAAGAAAATAAAGCTTAGTAAGGCTGAAAATGAATACGAATTTATTGGTGGAGTCTGCATCGCTATTGATGAACAATTTTATTCAAAGGGTGGTATAGCTAATTTATAACTGCAGGCAAGACCTTGAATTTTAAGGAGCATATAATAATGAGTGAATCGGCTGCATATTTTATAAGGGTACTCGGAATGTTTTTGCTTATACTGCTGTTGATATTTATTCTTGCAGTTATTACTCCGAAGCTTGCAAAAAAGATAGATATACTTATGAGCAGGTTATTAAAAAAAGATAAGGAAAATCATGATGATAGCATTTATAAAGTCAGAAGCATTTATGACGTTCCGAAAGCATTGCCGACTGATGAAAAAAAATCAGATGATAAAATTTTAAATGATGGAGAAAATGAAAATGGCGAAGAATAATTCTAAAATGGTTGAAGCAATTACTCCTATGGACGAGGATTTTGCTAAATGGTATACGGATATTGTAAAAAAAGCTGAATTGATCGAATATACAAGCGTTAAGGGCTGTATGGTTATCCGTCCGTATGCTTATGCTATATGGGAAAATATTCAGAAAATTCTTGATGGAATGTTTAAAGAAACAGGTCATGAAAATGTTTGTATGCCTATGTTTATTCCTGAAAGCCTGCTTCAGAAGGAAAAGGATCATGTGGAAGGCTTTGCGCCGGAGGTGGCATGGGTAACTCATGGAGGAAGCGAAAAGCTTGAGGACAGATTGTGCGTTCGCCCAACTTCTGAAACGCTTTTCTGTGAGCATTATTCAAATATTATTCATTCATACCGTGATTTGCCTAAGCTTTATAATCAATGGGTAAGTGTTGTAAGATGGGAAAAAACTACCCGTCCGTTTCTTCGTTCAAGAGAATTTTTGTGGCAGGAAGGTCATACTATACATGCAACTGCCCAGGAAGCTATTGAAGAAACGGAAAGAATGCTGAACGTTTATGCTGATTTTTGTGAAAACAGTCTGGCAATGCCTGTTGTTAAGGGTAAAAAAACTGAAAGCGATAAATTTGCCGGGGCAGTTTCCACATATGCTATCGAGGCTCTTATGCATGATGGAAAGGCTCTTCAGGCAGGCACTTCTCATTATTTCGGAGATGGATTTGCCAAAGCTTTTGATATTGAATATACTGATAAAGAAAATAAGAGGGTATTTCCTCATCAGACCAGCTGGGGAGTTACAACTCGTCTTATCGGAGCTATTATAATGACTCATGGAGATGATAACGGTCTTGTACTTCCTCCGGCTGTGGCGCCTATCCAGGCAGTCATAGTTCCTATCGCTCAGCATAAGGAAGGTGTTCTGGAAAAAGCTGCCGAACTTTTGAATACCCTTAAAGCTTATGGTATACGTGCAAAAATGGACGACAGCGATAATTCGCCTGGCTGGAAATTTGCCGAATATGAAATGAAAGGCGTTCCAGTTCGCATTGAGATAGGTCCTAAGGATATTGAAAATAATCAATGTGTAGCGGTAACACGCCACAACAGAGAAAAAACTGTGATCTCAATTGAAAATCTTGGCGAGGAATTTGCAAAAACTATTGCTGATAAATTACAGGACGTTCATGACGGTATCTATAATAAGGCACTTGAAAACAGAGAAAAGAAAACTTTTTCTTGTACTTCAATTGAGGGTATTATTAAATCGCTTGAAGAAAAGGGCGATGGATTCGTTAAAGCAATGTGGTGTGGAGACGAAGCGTGCGAGGACGAAGTCAAGGAAAAAACTGGTGTAGGCTCACGCTGCATTCCTTTTGAACAGGAAAATATTTCGGATAAATGCGTATGCTGCGGAAAACCGGCAAAACATATGGTTTACTGGGGTAAAGCATATTAAGTCAGAATATTTATAAAAAAGACCTGCAAATAAAAGTCAAGGGGTAAAATGAAAGTTTCACAAAACTTTC
>CAMWXM010000244.1 GCA_947178195.1 uncultured Ruminococcus sp. | reverse complement strand
CGTCTCAAACTTCTTGGGACACTCGGATATATCCACCACCGCCAACATTTATGCTCACCTTGATAAGGCGGGAAAACAGGTTGGTGCTGACGTGATAACCGATATTTTTAAAAAGAAATAACTGAAAAAGCAGTCCTAATCGGGCTGCTTTTTTATATGAGGAGGAAAAATCATGAGTGAATATTTAAGTGGGGATCAGCTGTACAGATTTTTGCATATCTCTAAAAGGAAGATGAAATATTTGTTGGAGAATGGATATATTCCTGTGATTGATACGGGGAAAAAGACTTATAGGTATCGGGTTAAGCGGTGTGATGCGGAAAGGTTTAAGGAGAGAATAGAGCGGGAGAGTGATTTTTTATCGGAACTAAAGGGGCAGTTTGGGAGTAGAAATTCCTCTCCAAAAGCGACTTTTGATTACGCTATAACAGATGAAGAACGAGAGAAATTTCGAGAGTTTCTTACAAGGTTTTGGAGGAAATATCCCGACGCTTTGCCTGCGAAGAAAGCGGCGGAGCTTGCGGAAATTTCACCGCAGAGAGTTAATGAATTGGTGAGAAAGGGGGTTATATATGGAATGTGTGTTGGGAATGTGCAGTATTTATCTAAGGAGCAGCTGATAGAGTATATTGCCGTCAACTGTAAGGGTGGGAAGGTGGCAAAGAGTTTTAGGGTACAAAATGATAAGTTGTAAAAAGGAATCTAAGGTGGTGAAATACCACCTTAGATTATAAGGTACAGTAGGTACTCCCTGTTTTGGGGAGTACCTGTTTGAATTTGAAAATGAGGTACAGATGAGTATCCATCGTGATAATATTACGAGATGAAATTTCCCGTCATTGGGTTTGTTTGCGGAATCAAAAGAGGGAATTTAATAACGGTTCATTACTAAATTGAATTTTAAGTCCATAAAACTGTCGTTTTGCATTTTTAAAATAGTATTGTGAATGGGGTGGTGAATTACTACCGGGTTATATGTAAACACTTAAAATGATTATTTTAAATCCCTGTTATAATACTCAATCAACTTTTCGTCACAAGATTTTAACAGTTCATCCTTCTCCTCTTCGGTTAGATTTTCCACGATGAGTCCAGCTTTTCTTCTTGACTCATAAAAATTCTTAAAATATGCTGTTATATCCTCAATTTTAACCCTAACCTTACTATCCGCATTAGCAAAAATCGCTTTTATCAGCAGGGGTTTGTAGGAATAGCTCATATCCATTTGACGCACCATTTCCATAAATAAATCCTTATGATTGTTATCATTAATTATCTTCCACCCGTACTCGCTTAAATGTATCAGCTGCCTGATTTACCAAATCTATTGAATGAGCTAAAAACAAGGTTCTTTTTCCGAAGCGTTTTGCGTCAGATACGGCTGTAACTGTTTTTCCGGTGCCTGTAGCATGGCAGATAAGGGCAATCGTTGCTCTTTCAATGTTTGATATGGAAGCGGTACCAAGACGAAAAGACAAAGAACACTTTTGAAATGTCATTTTCAATAGTTGAACTGTAATTTTTAAAATCGCACATTCGACTATAACAAGTCTCCTTTGTACAATATAAGTGCAAAGGAGGTTTTGCACTATGGAAAAATCATGATTTGAGCAAATTGGCGGTACTTATACTAAGGTTGGCGATCATTATTTGCCGAATCTGAAATTACCACCTGAAGAAGAACGAACAATCGGCGTGTGAGGGCAGCGTAGATTGCGCTATCTAATACTAATTTCCAATCAAAGTATAGACAAATTTTGCTGTCGATTGGAAATTAGTGTTTAGGGTGTAATTGAAAATCATATTGTAGACCCTGTAAAATTTGTCTACAATATAATTTTCAATTAGTATAAAGCACTACCGCAAAGTCTTATATTACAATCTGCTTACTTCCGGCAAATTCCATTCACACCTTGCGGATATTGAAGAGCATGCACAGGAACTCTTTTCTCGGCCCGTAAAAGAATACGCTGAAAAAGAAGGCATTACCGAACAACTCAAAGCCGCCGACCAAATGAAGTGGACGCAGAAGATGAATAACATACGAGAGCGTATAATTGAAACTGTCTATTCAGAAGTGGTGTTCGTATGAGAAAACGCAAATATTATCTTCCCCTAACCAACACTGAACACCACATCATTCTTCAATGCTTGCTTGAATACCGTAACAAACTAATATCTCATGGTAAATACACCGACGGTGTGAATGAGCTCATAATCAAACACGCAAAATAACAACAGGCACGGGAGTCAACCTCTCGTGCCTGTTACTATTTATGATTCAATAAACAGTTCTGGAATATTATATTTTATTTCAGCTGCTTCTTTGCAAACAGATTTGCTTGGGCAATCTAAAAGTACTGTTTTAATCTTGTATTCTCCATTAGCATCAGTAATATATTCCAGATGTTGTTTGATATAAGTTGAAGCCTCTCGTGAAAATCCATTGCGCTGTAAGAATATAGTAAGAGGATTCGTAGTTCCGTATTCTACGTACTCATACCAATCATTGGGCATAACATCGATATTATGAAATCTTTTGTACTCAGATGAGAATCGCAAAAAGTAATTTGCTATTCTGAAAAGTATTACATCTTCAATAGCATTTAATGTATCTGAAATTACAATATTTCGATGTTTGATAGAATCATCATATTCCACGATTTTTCTCTCTATTTCAACACCAGAAGAAGGATGGTCCTTTTTTATATTTAATAGCACTCTGCATGATTAGGCTAAGACCATTTCCGCTTATCCATTGATACAATATTACTGCATACCAGCGCAGTTTACCATGTTGCCCCGATTTTATACTTGTATGGCCAAGTGTGGACTTTTCATATTTTTCCCATTTGAATATATTGC
This sequence comes from uncultured Ruminococcus sp., assembly GCA_947178195.1. Lineage (GTDB taxonomy): Bacteria > Bacillota > Clostridia > Oscillospirales > Ruminococcaceae > Porcipelethomonas. The sequence goes on along the minus strand of CAMWXM010000244.1, from coordinate 1,700 downwards.
AAAGTTTCTCTAAAAAAGATACTAATTGAGGGTAGTCAACATTGGCCTGATAAGTTAATTGAGGGTAAGTTAGTCCTTTGGCAATTGCAGCGGTTAAATTTTCAAGCTGATCAGATGAGATGTTTATATCATCATCTGTTGTTTCGGTAGAAAAGGCAGTACGTATTTTATTTTCAATTTCAGTAGAGAGCAATGAGGAAAACTCTTTTCTTACAAAACTATTTCGATTTGAAATAATATCTCTTAATAAGATTAGTGCAAACTTTCTCATCAATGCATAATTCTCAACCGATTGATTTTCAGGATGCTTTAATAGTTCGATTTTTCCTTGTGATAAGCACTCAACAATTACTTTCTTTTGAGGTTTTGATAGTTCTGATACTAATGAAAGTTTTTGCTCAGGTATTTCTTTTTCTATCAAATCAACATATTTCTGGGGCTCTACATTATCTTCTATGCGTGTCAGGAAAACATTTCCATACAAATTGAACTCAATTCGACCAACACGTCCCACTAAGTTTCTAAACTCTACAGGAGACATATGCGATAGTCCATTTTTATAACTTGTAATGAATAGATTGTCCGCTGGAAGGTTAACGCCTTCAATTAAAGTGCTTGTACAAAAGATAGTTTTTATAGCACCGCTTTTAAATAAATCCTCGATCCGCAAACGTATGTCTGCTGGCAAATAACCAATATGATATGCAACACCTTTTGCGAGCAAGTCAGCCAAATAATAGTCAGCATGAATCTGCCCTTTAATTTCACGTGAAAGGGCAAGGAGCTCAGCATTATCTTCTTTGGTATTCAAGGAATTTGCATAATCAAGCGCATATTCGATTGCCTTAGATGTCGCACTACAATAAACTATGTTTTGACTATCCTTCCCAGCGATTTTTATCATTTGAGTCAATGATACATTTTCTTTTAGTTTGGCAATAGGAATAAACTTTTTGTTGTAATCGTTATGTGCTTTTACTTCTTTTTCAACTAAATCTATAATGTATTTCATTTGACTAACCGGCGAGTACGAAGTAGTCATCTTTTCACTCACATCATCGTTGCTTGTATTTGTTAAATTCAAGTAAACGTCCGGATTGGGAATGTTAGGCGACGAAAATATAAAGTGAGGTTTGTTTTCTCTTTTTGATAGTAAATCAACAATTTTATAATAAAACGGACTTCTACTATCTTTGCTCGATATTTTGTGTGCCTCATCAATAAATAGATAATCTAATTTAAAATTGGGTCTTTCCAAGAGCAGATATAAGAGTCTTTCCGGTGTTAACACAAGCACAAAATTATGCTCTTGTTGTAAAGAAATTGCTCCACCAGCTGTAACAACTCTATAATTCTTCTCAGCTAAAAGCTCTTTCAAATCAGTTATTATTCTACTCGACACTTCATTGATCAAAGCTTTGGTAGGAACAACTATTGCAAAATTACTTTGGATTCCTTTGATAATTTGCTCTTTAATGAATATCCTCATTACAAAGGATTTTCCCATTGAAGTTGGTCCCGAATAGCTGAAGCGTTTTTTATTTAGCGAGTCAAAGACGGCACGTTGGGATTTGAAAAAGTAACCTTCAGATTGAGACGGAATTTTTAAAATAGATTTTTTATATTCTTCGTAGGCTTCCTCAAATGTGTTATTAGGCGCATATTCGTTTTGATGGAGAGATAGGCCCCTATAATTACAG
>CAMWXM010000243.1 GCA_947178195.1 uncultured Ruminococcus sp. | reverse complement strand
AGACGAAGCTTTGCGGCTGTCATGTTATAGATTATATCGATAACGTTTTGAGTATTAATCCCCATAAATGGGGGATTTATCATTTGCACTTTCACGATTTGTATTACCAATATGACGCTAAGGCAATAGAACTGATATGTAAAAATCTACCTTATGACGAAGAGATTTTACAGCTTGAAGAGCTTAGGCAAACTTACATTGAAAAGTTTGAACTTCTAAACCTAAAGCTTGAAATGACAACTAAAAACGACTCTATCAAATGGGCAACAAATGCGGTTAATTTTACTCAAAATTTACTTATGGATATTTTCTCGGATGAGAAATTCTATAAAAACCTTAGAAAAATCAAGGAACAGAATTTAACTGTTTCGATATTAAAATCGGCGGATATAGCGGGAAGAGTTTTGCTAAAAGCCTTGTATAAATACGAAATTCCAGTTATTTTTCAAACCTCTGTTTCAGATTTCATTTTTATGAATGAGGAGGATTTTGAAAAATGCAGACAAGCGAATTTGATAATAAGCGCAAATGTTCATGAAAATAAGTATCTCGAAAAAGATGGGATTAAAGCGATTCTTATTTCGGATTTATTAAAATAAAAATCAAAGGAGAGAAAAATGGCTAAGGTATCTGTTGTTGTTCCTATCTACAATGTGGAGAAATATCTTCCGCAATGCCTTGACAGTTTAATTAAACAAACACTTAGGGATATTGAAATAATCTGTGTTGACGATGGTTCAACAGACGGCAGTCTGAATGTGATAAAAAAATATCAGCAAAAGGATAAGCGCATCAAATGTATAACAAAAAAAAATGCAGGCTACGGCAATACAATGAATATGGGTTTTGACGCTGCAACAGGGGAGTATGTTGCTATTGCCGAATCAGATGACTTTATTGAGCCCGACACTTGTGAATATTTGTATAATACTGCAAAGAAATTCGGTCTTGATGTTGTTAAATCGGATTACTACATTTTTTACGGAAATACCAACAAGACAGAATATATTCCGACTTGCAGCGATTTGTCTTACTATAATGTAGTTATCGGGGAGAACAAAGACGCAAAGATTTTCGACTTCCGTATGAACACATGGACCGGACTCTACCGCACTGAATTTATCAGAAAGAATAACATCAGACATAACGAGACTCCCGGAGCATCATATCAGGACAACGGTTTTTGGTTTCAAACGATTTCCCTTGCACAAAAAATGATGTATGTAAACAAAGCGTTTTATCACTATCGTCAGGATAATCCCAACTCGTCCATCAACAGCAAGGGTAAGATACATTGTATGAGTGATGAATATGACTTTATTTATAAGTTTATGAATGAAAACCCCGAGATACACGAGAAGTATCTGACACCGTATATCAAAAAAAGATTCTTTAATTGTATGACAACCTATGAGCGTGTATGCAACGAAAACAAGCTTCTGTTTCTTGAAAGATTTTCAGCGGATATGAATAAGCTTATAAAAGAAAACAATTTTAAATTAAGTCTTTTGAACGATCAGTGGATCGAAAGTATGATCCAGCGTATTTGCGATGATTATACGTTATTTTTCTACGAAGATATGACATGGCGTTATAATAAAAGGAAAGAAGAAGCTGAGAAGAAACTTGCAGCACTGAGGAATTCGGAAGAGCTTAAAAAAGGACTTAAGATCAAGGGCATGATAAAAAAGTAAATCCGTATGCTTTTGAATGAAATGAAAGGGTAAAAAAATGGGAAAATTTAAAGCAATGACTGAATCGGCAGAAGCTTCAAGAGTGTTGGTGAAGAAAATGCCCGAGGAACAGATGCCCTGGGTGAGTGTCATCATGCCTGTGTACAATGCTTCGGAGTACCTTATGGAAAGCGTATTGAGTATTTTAGATCAAACATATAAGAACATTGAGCTGATTTGTATTGACGATGGCTCCACCGATATGTCTCTCAAGGTTCTGAATAAAATAAAAAGTAATTATCCCAAAAGAAAAATGGTGATAATTTCTCAAGAAAATTCTGGACCGGCTGCCGCAAGAAACAGAGGACTCGATGCGGCAACAGGGGATTATATTGCATTTGTTGATTCCGATGACCGGATCGAGCAAAATACTTATTCCGTACTTGTAAATACTGCGTTGAAGAAGGATGCGGATATCGTTGTATTTGGAGGAACTACGTTTCCTAATGAGATGCCATTGGATCATTGGATCACACGCAAGCTTACACCGCCCAACAAAGTGTATGATAAAGCTAACGCAGGAAAAACGGCTCTTTTACGTGAGGACAGTTCAAAGCCGTTTATGTGGCAGCATTTTATAAAAAGAGAACTTATTGAATCGGAGCCTCGTCTAAGAATGAATGAGGATTTTGAACTGGGTGAGGATCAGATATTTATTTTTTCGTATTTCCCCAAGGCTAAAAAGGTCGTTTATATAGAGACAAAATTGTACCATTATCGTGTGAGAGAGTCTGGCTCGATAATGAATAAATACAACAATATGAAAACAAAAAAATTTGACATTCATCTAGGTATAGTTAAGAATGTTTTGAATTATTGGCAGGAAAATAATATCTCGGATCCTTCCGGTGAAATGGTATCATATTTTTTGTGGTTCTTAAATAATGATTTTCAAAACTTTACGCAGCATCTAAAAATAAAATATGCAAAAGAGATAGTCAACATTTTTTCGTCTCGTGATTTTGACCTTTTTCCCTGTCGTGAATATGTCTTTGGTATAGCAACTGAGATTACAACATTAGCGGAAAAGGACATTCCTGATGTTTTGGAAGAGCTTAATGCTATGGAAGCATCTGTTGGTCTGATAGAAGAGGAAATAAAGCTGACGATGGCATCTAAAGCATATAAAATAGGAAGGCTGCTTACTTCGAAGAAAAAACGTATTGATGAGGAATGGCTTACTTCCTTCGAAAACAAGAAGATATTTTAGGATCAAGGAGTTTTTTTATGGAACATTTTGATATTGGAGTTGTAGGTTGGTGGTATGGCGAGAATTATGGTTCTATGCTTACATACTATGCACTTCATCATACTTTAAAGTCGATGGGGTATTCAGTTTTGATGATTCATGATGCACTTGGCTATCCTGAAGGCAGGATCAAATGGAATGATACAATGGCACCAATGACCTTTGCCAAACAGCATTATAAATACTATGACCAAGTTAATTATACAGAACTGGGGCAGTTAAATAATCTTTGTGATACATTTATCTGTGGAAGCGATCAACTGTGGAATCCTCTTATTAAGCGTGTCAACAGCGATTATTTTTTGGATTTTACTTTTGATGAGAAAAAACGTATTTCTTATGGTACTTCCTTTGGAAACAAAAGCTCCATGAAAAACGCCGATAAATTTATTGAAAAAAACAAAAAAAATATTTGTCGATTTGACGCAGTTTCTGTTCGTGAAGACTATGCAGTTGATATGGCAAGGGAGTATTATGGAATAAAATCAGTAAATGTAGTTGATCCTGTTTTTTTGCCTGATATAGCAGTATATGAGGAACTCGCTGAAAATGCAAAAGAAAAAACAGAGGGCGATTATCTATTGGCATTTATTTTAGATCCTACTATTGAAAAAAGAAAAGTTATTTGTCAAATAGCAGATAGCCTTGGATTAAGAAAAATATATATTCTATCTGATCCCAATTATTCTGGCGTGAAAAAAGCAGCAGAAGTATTTGCAGATCTTGACAGATTTATTATTATCAACGAGATTTCACCTATGAATTTTCTTTACGCATACAAAAATGCCACTTATGTTGTTACTGACAGTTTTCATGGAACCTGTTTCTCTTACATTTTTCATAAGAATTTCAATGTTTTTTATAACTCATTGCGTGGAAGCGACAGATTTGAATCATTGATGAAAATACTCCGTCTTGAAAACAGACGTATATACACGGACGAACATATTCAGCCAGATTTATCGTCTGTGAATTTTTCTGAAGCGGATAAAAATATCTCAGAAACAAGGAAAAAATCTCTTGATTGGCTAAAAACTGTACTTCAAACTCCAAAAGCAAAGCTGCCGTCAATTAGGCTCGCTAATCCAAATATTGAGATGCTTCATAAAAATCCCGACTTTATTAAAATCAGAATTTTAGCAACACTGCTAAGAGATTATGGGATTAAGCATATTGTATTATCTCCCGGTGGCAGAGATGTTCCTCTTGTAAGAATGTTTGAATATAATGAAGATCAATTTATTTTGCACAGGGTTACGGATGAAAGAAGTGCTGCCTACTTTGGATTGGGAATTGCTGCACAGCTCAGGCAGCCTGTAGTATGTGTTTGTACCAGCGGAACAGCTGCAAGCAATTACCTTCCTGCTGTAACAGAAGCTTATTACACGGGAATCCCTTTAATTGTAGTCACTGCTGACAGACAGCAAATTTATTTGAATCACGGTGAAGATCAGACTATTCCCCAACAGCATATATATGACGGCGTGGTGAAAAAATCTGTAACTATACCCGAGGGGGCGGGATACAAGGCTGAATATCAGACAAGACGTGACATATCGGATTGTATTTTGGAGTCGACACACAATGGATTTGGTCCTGTTCATATTAAC
>CAMWXM010000242.1 GCA_947178195.1 uncultured Ruminococcus sp. | reverse complement strand
AAGCCGTTTTGTCTGATATCACGAATTAAAGTGATGTTAAACAAAGCGGCTTTTTTGTTTTCTTACGGAGGTGGTTGAATACAGAAACAAAAAGGTTGAAAAAAATGGGAGGAAAAAGTCAATGAATGAAAAATTGATGATTCATGCTAATCTACTTCGAAAGGAGTCGGAGTTCAGAACCCAAAAATGTATAGTAGAAAAAGCGATAGCAATCTCTCATGCTGATTTTGATGAGCTGAAAAGACATCCGCTTCGTGACAATGCGCTGATATCTAAAAATGTTGATTTGATGTACTGTGACAAAGACGACAATTATCACTGTCTGCTTGTTTACGACAGTCAGGACGGCGACGGTCTTCTGATCGAGTCTGAGGGTACGTCATACGCACGATATGCCCAATATATTTCGGGAGCAAAGGAACTTGTGGAAAGACATCAGAATCCCGAAATGACGATGACAAATGGTGAGAAGAAACTCCATAAGCTGTTGATTGAAACGACAGACAGAATAGAAATCTTTACACGTCTTGGTAATTCAGAATTTTCGTTTGACGATGTTCTGCAGGATCTTGGCTGCGACTTCGATGAAGTGAAAAAAATGCTTGTTGAGTCGGCAGCAGAGATACTGAACGGGAGAGATAACATCCGGTCAGTTAAGGTAAACGACCTCGACATCCCATTTCAACCTGATATTTCGGTTGAGATCGAAAAGGAAAACAGCTTAGATTTATCTGAAGAACCCGATATTAATATGATTATGTAGGTGAGGTTTTATGTACAACAGTAGAAAAATTGATATGATAAAAGAAAGATAGGCAGCACAACCGAAACTGTGGCAGATTCAGGGGTGAAAGTCATTGTTGCACTTGCCTCCGATGTATCGCTGTTCAGCCTGTTTTTTATTATACTTTTCGGATACTGCACCGTAAAAGTTATATTCGCAAACATCAAAAGAGGCGGAATAATACTCTGCCAGATCGCCGTTGGGAGTCTGTATCTGTTTGGTGTTCCGAGAGGTTACACTGATGGATTTTACGGTTGGTGCAAGCAAATAATTGCCACTTGCCTGACAGCCTTTTTGCAGACAACAATACTGTATTTAGGATTGCTGAGTTTTACACAGCATCCGCTTTTGGCTGTGGGAATCTGCTTGTCGGCAACGGAAGTTCCAAGAATCGCTCAGATGTTTGGTCTGGATACAAGTGTTAAGGTGAATATGATGTCCGTCAGCCACACCGTTTCTATGGGAGCTAAGGCTGTCGGTTTGATTAAGGGAAAAGCTTAATTTTGGTTTGACATTCAACATATTTTGTAGTATAATGAAGAAAATCTGTTAGAGTGACAAATTGGAATTTGGAGACGAGACGATGGAATGGATAAATGTTTTTGGCGCGATATTTGTAGTGATAATCATGATACCAAATATTTTTTATGCGTTAAAGTGTAAAGACTCTTTTGAAAATAAATGGAAAAATAAATGTGCTGAAATTGTAGAGCAGATAGGAAGATTTGGATGTTTGGGATTTATGATTATCAATATTCCCGGAACTTGGTTCGGGTGGTGGTCTGACGAAGTCTTTGCGATATACCTTATAATAAATATGGTCTTAATCATATTGTATTGTGTGATATGGGTTATTTGTTTTAAAAAGAATACGATTTTTAAAGCATTGGCGTTATCTATTATTCCGTCAGTAATTTTCTTGTTTAGTGGAATTATGAGTAGGTCTATTTTATTGATTATTGTGTCAATGTTATTTGCGCCTGCACATATATTGATTTCATATAAGAATGCAAAATGTTAGACAAATTCGGATTTCTCTGACAGTACAATACAACAAAATATTATTAATATGATAAATTAGACTTCGGAGGTTATTCTTTAATGAAAAAAGTAAAGATCACTGTATTGAAAACTACTCTGGACAACGAATTAGCTAAGGAATATGGCGTTGAAGGATTAACAGCTTGTCCAATGATGAAAGAAGGTCAGGTTTTTGATGCTGATTATGCAAAGCCGGATGGATTGTGTGATGAAGCATGGAAAGCTATCTACCAGTATGTGTTTGCACTTGCGCATGGCGCTGGAAAAGATGTTTTTTATTATGGCGACTGGATTCGAAAACCGGGAGTTGCTATTTGCAGTTGTAACGATGGCTTACGTCCGGTTATCTTTAAATTAGAAGCCACCGATGAGGAATCACAAATTGATTATAATCCCGTAAGATAACAATTAATAACGCAGTCAAGCCAAAAGCTTGGCTGTTTTTTGTATAAAATGGAGCGTGATAAAAATGAAAACCTATATTTACCCCGAAAATTTGAGAGCCACGATCAAGCTGTGGTTCTGGAATGTTCGGGATTTTATAATAATCTGCGGCGGAATAATTCTGTCAGTGATCGTGTTTGTAAACCTGTGGAATGTGTTGCCTATTGCGGCAACGGTCTGATACGGATTTTTAAGTCTGAGGGTTGATGATACCGCAATTATGGACTATATTTTAAATGCTGTGAAGTTTTTTGTGACATCGCAGCAAATTTATTCATGGAGGAAGTTTTAATATGGCAAAAAAGAAAAACAGCGTTCAGAGTCTTATCGGCTTTGAACGCTTTACTCGTTTCGGAGTAAAAACCGACAAAGCTGAAATAGCATTTTTCAGCGTAGAACCGACCAATATTTCCGTGCTGTCGGAGGCTAATATAGACGTGAAAATCCGTTATCTGATGACGCTTTTAAGCACTGTTCCCGACCTTGAAATTATCGCTCTGGACTCCTGCGAATGTTTTGACAGCAACAAAATTTATGTTAAAAACCGTCTGCAAAATGAGTAGAATGAAGGGGTAAGAAAGCTGTTACAGGCTGACTATTCTTTCCTTGATGAGATTCAGGCGGAGATGTCATCGGCAAGGCAGTTTATGTTTGCAATACGTTTCAGGCGTGAAAAAGACGAGCAGATATTTAACACTATAAATCGTGTTGACAAGAAAAATTGTTCAGCAGGCAATTACAATCTGTTTCTTGACGGATACAGCATGAGGAATATCAAAAAGGTTCTTGAAAGCGGCGGATTTTTAACCGCAACAGGCAAAAAAACCTGGAATGAATCGCTTATAAGCAGTATTTTGAAGAACGAAAAGTATGTTGGGGATGCGTTAATGCAAAAAACATATACACTCGATTGCATTACTCATAAAGTTGTGAAAAATCATGGTGAAAGACCGATGTATCTGGTGACTGATCACCATGATCCGATAGTCGATAGACAAAGGTTACTTTCAATGGACAAAGAATTCAAAAAGAAATATGCAGTTACTGTAAAAAGCGAAGATGTAATTTATCAATCATATTGGTATATAGCAAGATATTTCAAAATATGAGAGTCCGGAATGAAATGTGTAAAACAATAAAAACAACAATCGTCAATGTCATTATATCACGAAAAAGACAGAAGTAAAGACTAAAATGTACGCTAAAGCGGTCTTGACTTTAATATCATTATTCAATTATAAATTTCAGTAAATCTCAAAAAAAGAGATCCCAAAAAATCTTGTGTAAAAAGAATAAAAAGCTTCCAATCAGTCAAAGCTTAAAGCAAGCCCCAAAAAACTGAAAGGAAGTATTTTTAATATGGAAAAGCCATCAAAAGAATTAATGAAGGAATTTGTAAACAGTCAGAGATTTACAAGTACGGCAGATATTAATGAAAACACCATTAATAAAAATTACAGAAACGGTTATTCGAAAAAGAGCGTAAAAACTCAGATAGGAGAAGTTGAGGTCAAAATACCACGTGACAGAAACGGCGAATATGAGCCTCAGATTATAGGTAAATATTGTCGCAATGTTGACGGTATGGAGGAAAAAAACCTGGCGCTTTATGCTTGCGGTATGAGCCAGCGTGACATTTCAGAGCAGATAAAAAATCTCTATGACGTTGAAATTTCAGATGAACTTGTAAGCAAAATTGTAGATAAAATTTCTCCTGAAGTTACAGCATGGCAGAATCGTCCTCTTGAGTCAGTTTATCCTTTTATTTTTATGGAGGCGCTCCATTATAAGGTCAAGGAAAATCATCAATATATCACTAAAGCAGCATATGTTGTTTTAGGGATTCAGCAGGACGGTCACAAGGATATTTTAGGAACATGGATAGGTGAAAATGAAAGCTCTAAATTCTGGCTTTCAGTAATGAACGACTTGAAAAACCGCGGTGTTAAGGACGTTTATGTGTTCTGTGTGGACGGACTCAAAGGCTTCAGAGAATCAATTAATGCAGTGTTTCCGAAGTCTCAGATACAGCGCTGTATCATTCATCAGATCAGATCTTCAACACGTTATGTGAATTATAAGGACATCAAAGCTCTGATGGCTGATCTGAAAAAAGTCTATCAGGCTGTAAACGAAGACGAAGCCTTAAATGCACTTGTGCAGTTTAAAGAAAACTGGCAGAATAAGTACCCGTCCTGTGTAAGAAGCTGGGAGGAAAACTGTGATATTTTATCCACATTTTTTGCATATCCGGCAGAAATTCGTAAGATAATATATACAACAAATATTATTGAGGGACTGAACCGGCAATTTCGTAAAATAACAAAAAATAAACCGTCGTTTACAAATGACGATTCGCTGA
>CAMWXM010000241.1 GCA_947178195.1 uncultured Ruminococcus sp. | reverse complement strand
GGAACAATGGACAGCCTTCTTGATGCGTCAAATTTTGTTAAGATGGTTCAGAGCCGTCAGGGAATTGAAATTTCCGCTCCTGAAGAGATCGCTTATATAAATAAATGGATAACTAAGGAAAAATTGCTTGAATCTGCCGCAAGATATGGAAAGTCTCCGTATGGAGCACATCTTAAAGCTGTTGCAAAAGGTAAAGTTTTATATTGATTAAGGAGTAAGGAAATGACAGTATTCGTAACCGGCGGCGCTGGCTTTATCGGCGCAAATTTTGTATTCCATATGCTCAATACTTATCCTGGCTACAGAATCGTATGTCTGGACAAGTTGACATATGCAGGAAATCTTTCAACTCTGTCTCCTGTGATGGACAACCCGAATTTTCGTTTTGCAAAGATAGACATCTGCGATAGAGAAGCTATATATAAACTGTTTGAAGAAGAAAAACCCGATATTGTAGTAAACTTTGCAGCAGAATCTCACGTTGACCGTTCCATCGAGAATCCTGAGATTTTCCTCCAGACAAATATTCTTGGCACACAAGTTCTCATGGATGCCTGCCGTAAGTATGGTATTCAGAGATATCATCAGGTATCAACCGACGAGGTTTACGGAGATCTTCCTCTTGACAGACCGGATTTATTCTTCACAGAGACAACTCCGATTCATACAAGCAGCCCATACAGTTCATCAAAAGCAGGTGCTGACCTACTTGTTATGGCATACAATAGAACTTACGAACTTCCTGTAACAATTTCAAGATGTTCAAATAACTACGGTCCTTATCACTTCCCTGAGAAGCTTATTCCTTTGATGATCGCAAATGCTCTTGCAGACAAGCCTCTCCCTGTTTATGGTGAAGGACTTAACGTGCGTGACTGGCTCTATGTGGAAGATCACTGCCGTGCAATTGATCTCATTATCCATAATGGCAAGGTTGGTGAAGTTTACAACGTTGGCGGACATAACGAAATGAAGAACATCGACATCGTTAAGCTTATCTGCAAAGAGCTTGGCAAGCCTGAGAGTCTTATTACTTATGTTACTGACCGAAAAGGTCACGACATGAGATACGCTATCGATCCCACTAAAATTCATAACGAGCTGGGCTGGCTTCCCGAAACGAAGTTTGCAGACGGAATTAAAAAGACAATTAAGTGGTATCTTGACAACAAGGAATGGTGGGAAACTATCATCTCAGGTGAATACCAGAACTACTATGAGAAAATGTACGGTAACCGTGCAGAGGTGTGAGTATGAAAGTATTCGTAACAGGAGTTGGCGGACAGCTTGGCTTTGATGTTGTAAATGAACTTAAAAAGCGTGGCTATGAGGCTGTGGGAAGCGATATTCTCGGTGAAACGGCCGCTGACTGCGAGTATATAAAGCTTGATATTACTAATGCTCAGGCTGTAGAAAAAGTAATTTCAGAGGTAAATCCTGATGTTGTAGTGCATTGTGCAGCGTGGACGGCAGTTGACGCCGCAGAGGACAAGGAAAATATTCCTAAGGTAAAAGCTGTCAATGTTGACGGAACTCAGAATATTGCTTCCGTATGCAAAAAGCTTGACTGCAAAATGATATATATTTCAACCGACTATGTTTTTGACGGTCAGGGAACAGAACCTTGGCAGCCGGACTGCAAGGATTATGCTCCGCTCTGCGTTTACGGTCAGACTAAATTGGACGGTGAGCTTGCGGTTGCGAATACACTTGATAAGTATTTTATTGTCCGAATCGCATGGGTATTTGGCGTGAACGGAAAGAATTTTATCAAGACAATGCTCAATGTTGGAAAAAAATATAATACCGTTCGTGTTGTAAGCGATCAGATTGGTGCTCCGACTTATACTTATGATTTGGCAAGACTGCTTGTTGATATGGCTGAGTCAGACAAATATGGCTACTATCATGCAACAAATGAGGGTGGCTTTATTAGTTGGTATGACTTTACCCGTGAGATTTTTAAGCAGGCAGGATACAACACAAATGTTGTACCTGTAACTACTGAGGAGTACGGACTTTCAAAAGCTGCAAGACCCTTTAACAGCCGTCTTGATAAGTCTAAGCTCGTGGAGAACGGTTTCACTCCCCTTCCCACTTGGCAGAACGCACTTTCACGCTACTTAAAGGAGATCAAATACTAATGGGACAGATAAAAGTTGAAAAGAACGTTGGCGGAATCGAAGGACTTTGTATAATTACACCTGCGGTTCATGGCGATAACAGAGGCTACTTCATGGAAACCTACAGCCAGCGAGATATGGAAGAAGCCGGCATAAATATTACATTTGTTCAGGACAACCAGTCATGTTCAACAAGAGGGGTACTCAGAGGCCTTCACTTTCAAAAGCAGTATCCTCAGACAAAACTTGTACGGGTTATAAAAGGAAAAGTGTTTGATGTTGCTGTGGATTTGCGTAAAAAATCAGAAACCTATGGAAAGTGGCTTGGTGTGGAACTTACAGAAGAAAATAAGAAACAGTTTCTTATTCCCAAAGGTTTTGCTCATGGATTTTTAGTGCTGAGCGATATTGCAGAGTTTTGCTATAAGTGCGACGACTTCTATCACCCTAATGATGAAGGCGGTTTGGCTTGGAATGATCCTAAAATTGGTATTGAATGGCCGGAGCTCATGGGTGACTATAATGGTACAGCAAGCGCAGAAGGTTACAGTCTTTTTGATGGAACACCGCTTAATCTGAGTGAAAAGGATCAAAAATTTGGAACTTGGAACATTTAAGATTGTTTACAAATTGTTCATGTGTCAGATAATAGATTTGCCGAGATATTGGGTGTATCTTTAGTTTCCTTTCAAACCTGAACAGTAGTATTTATTAAAAAAATGTGACGTATATCTTGAGTATACAGATGAAGTTAATGCAATTGAACACGGCAATTAGTTCAAAATACTAATAAAAAATAACTAATTGCTTTTTATTATGAAATGGAGTTATATATGAATATTAGTCAGAATAGTAAAGTAAAGTTTATTGCCTTTCATCTTCCACAATTTCATACTTTTCCTGAAAATGATAAATGGTGGGGAAAGGATTTTACTGAATGGGTAAATGTTAAGAAAGCAGTTCCTCTTTTCGAGGATCATAATCAACCTAGAGTACCTCTTAACAAAAATTACTACGATCTCTCTCATATTCATACACTTGAGGAACAAATGGAATTGGCAGAAAAATACGGATTATATGGATTTTGTTACTATCATTATTGGTTTAATGGAAAGCTTTTACTTGAAAAGCCTCTTGAAATGATGCTGAAAATGAAGGATAAGATTAATTATTGTTTTTGTTGGGCTAATGAACCTTGGACACGCGCATGGGACGGTTTGACAAGTGAAGTTCTAATGCCGCAATACTATGGCGGTGAACAGGAATGGAATGAACATTTTCAATATTTACTACCATTTTTTAAAGATTCAAGTTATATAAAAAATGAAAATAAACCAATGTTTGTGATTTATAGAACTTCGAATATACCAAATTGCAATGATATGATTTTATATTTTGATCAAAAATGCAAAGATAACGGATTTGACGGAATTTATTTGGTTGAAGAAAAAAACACTTTTCAAAATAGTGTAAAATGTGAAGCTTCTGATGCTGTTATTGAATTTGAACCAATGTATACTATTAGCAGGCACGTAAGAAGTAATGTTCAACTTGTTACTGATAAAATTAATAAAATTATATTTGATAAAAAAACAAATTCAAAATTAGGGATTTTTGAATATGATAAAGTTTGGAAAAATATATTAGGAAGAAAGAGAGAAAATTGTGAAAAAAAACAATTTCTTGGCGCATTTGTAGATTGGGATAATACGGCAAGAAGAGGAAAGAATGGAACAGTTTTTCTACACTCTTCTCCAGAAAGATTCGAAAAATATCTAAAACTACAGCTGGAAAATGCTAAAAAGATAGATTCAGATTATATTTTTATTAATGCTTGGAACGAGTGGAGCGAGGGCACATATTTAGAGCCAGATGAAAAACACAGATATGCTTATCTTGAGGCTATTGCAAAAATAATTGATAATGATAAATAAAATCAAAAATATAATAAAAAATTAAAAGTATGTCAAGCAAAACTCTTTATAATTAAATAGGATACTATGTAGCGGCAGGATCTATTGTAACGAAAGATGTTTCGCCTTATGATGTTGTTGGTGAAAATTCTGCGAAAATTATCAAATATCGATAATGATGATCACATTGATGAGCTACTTAAATTGATTACTCTAAGCTGTTAAAAGAGACGATCAGAGAAAATGAAAATGTTGACCGTTTATATCAAAAGCTTGTATTCGATAACCAGTTCAGAAAAAGTAAATTTCAAATCAAAGACATAAGGAGTTAATAATGTGTTCAAAAAAGAGAATAGAACAAAGGATATTGAAAATAAAAAATAAATTAAGAAAAGAAATTTATAAAAAAAATTATGAAACAGCATTGATACTTATTCGTATTTTATCTAGTATTATGTATAATTACAATCAATATTATACTGATGAAGAATTAGAAAAATATCTTTCTGTAATAACACAAGATGTGTTTGGTAAGTCTGAATTAATTAAAACAAATGAGAATAACATTTTCTTTTTTGATGGATTCGGATTTAATTTAAGAT
>CAMWXM010000240.1 GCA_947178195.1 uncultured Ruminococcus sp. | reverse complement strand
GGAAATCTCACTTTAGCCATGATTTTTGACGCAATTTTTATGTGAACACGCTCTAGATTGAAAGGAAGATGAGTTTATATGAATCCCAGAGATAGAGAATATGAAGCCTTAAGACGTGAAATTGAAAAATATACGGAGTTAGAACACTCTTTATACAATATTGTGTATGTTGGAGTTACTGCCATATTAGCTTGGGGGATTAGTTTGAAAAATTCTTTAATATGCCTTTTAGCATATTGCATAATTTTTCCGTCGTTTCGTGTTATGTTAAGCTATAATTCCGGAATTCTTAGAATAGGAGCATATATGCATGTGTTTTATGATGAGTATTTATGGGAAAGAAAACTACATCAAATCTGCACTTTGCCAAAAGGTAAGGTTGTTCGATATAGTTCATCATATAAAACTCCATTTATATTTGTTAGCGTTTTAAGTACGATTTTATCATTAATAATACCTGAATCCGTGAAGTTAAAAACTGCATACTTGCTGTAGCCCGCTTGTAATCAGCGTTTCCGAGGATTTTTGTATTTTTTTTAATTCACCTATAAGGTGATGGCTTTTTCTGATAGAATCACTATATTACAGAATATAATCAGAAGCATAAGGACCATGAAAAATATAAAAATCCAATTTTCTAATGAACGTATTATCCCTGCCGGTGGGCTGTCTGTTGTTGGCGCTATCCTTGGCAGTTAGTCTTGGTGGGAGTGCAATCCCGTTCCAAGATAAAACCTCTGGCGGATTGCAAAAGAGTACTTGAATTATTCTTGGAAACATATAAATTTTTTAATGTTGAGTGAGGTTCTTTATGGAATATATTGATATTTATGATTCTTCAAAACGGAAGATTAAATCGAATTTTAAACGAGGTAGCCTTATGCCTATGGGGGGATACTATCTTATAGCAGAAGTATGGACTATGACTAATAACGGTCATATATTAATTACATTACGAGCACCAGGAAAAAAATCGGAACCTGGTAAATGGGAAAATACGGGGAGTGCTGTAATATCAGGTGAATCAAGTAGGATGGCTGCAGTACGGGAATTATACGAAGAAACGGGCATTATTGCTTTAGAAGATGAGCTTACTTATGTGGCAACATTCAAAGGGAGGGATTTATTTGTGGACACATATTTTTTAAAAAAAGATATTGATTTGAAAACTATCAAACTGCAAAAAACGGAAACTATTGCAGCAAAGTTGGTTAACTATTTTGAACTAAAACAGATAATTGATAATGGCTCTTTCTCTGCATCTATAGCAAAGCGGTTAAAGTTAATTCAAAATGATTTCTGCTCTTTTTTAGAGCAATCCGTCATCAAATCATCTGACCAAGATGATATCCGATTTTAGTATTATATATACAACAGAAAAGAAAGAGGAAATTAATATGAAACGAAAGATAATGGATTGGATTGTTTCTCATCTCGTGGAATCGCAAGCGATATTAGTTATATGCGTATTTTTCGTGTGTTTAATAGCTGGTATTAATAATAATACAACTACTATGATGATTGCCTTGTTGGTGTTTGTTGGATCAGAGTTTATGGTTCTTTCTGTAGGCTACTTGGAAAGGATTTCAAATAGTATAAATAAATTAGCAGAGGACAGCAATCAGAAATCTGAAATAGTTGTCAATGCCCCTCTTGAATGGTCAGATATGGCAAAAACTGCGGAACATGATTTATTAATTTGTACACCGACAGGCGGCTCTTTATATTCTTTTAGGCGTGTATTTGTCGAGATGCCAAGTAATGTCCAGATATGCATTATCATCCTAGACTTTAATGATACTGCAGCACTGGAGGCTTATTACACTGTTGTAAAGCCCAAGCTTTCTGTTTTACAATTAAAAGAGAAAAATATGTCTTTTAAATGGTTAGCTAACGATCTTTTGTCCATGCCGAATGTTGAAATCAGGGTGTCAAAAACGCCGTTTAATACCGTATACGTTGGCAGAGATGTATTTGGAAATACCAATAATGCAAAAATTAAAGTTCAACATCTTTTGCAGAAATATATAAAGAGTGGCAGTACGGACAACGTTGATGATAAGCTAATCTATAGTGTTTATCCTGATGCTCCACAATATCAAGTTTATTATCGACAGATGAAGGCTATATGGGATAACGGTATTTCATATAAAAAATAAGAAAGGTAAGTTTCCTTATGAAAATAATTCTTATAAGACATTCAGAGTCTCAGAAAAATATAGCAAGTACATTTGCTACTGTGCAGAATGAGGAACCTTTAACTAAACACGGTGAAGATATAGCACTTTTTGCAGGACAAGAAATACTTAAATATGTCGAGACACAGAGATTGCAATGTAAAAATATTTATGTTGCAAATTCGCTTCGTGCAATAATGACGGGGAAAATCATTTCTCACGTATTGGGGGATGTCTCCGTTACTCCTGTTGATGAGTTCATTTCTTTGAAAAACGATGTTTCATTAGGTGGATTGAGTGAGGAAGAGGTTGATAAGGTTAATGGTCAGTTCATACAAGAATTGTCTCTGAGTAGAGCGGGTATCCTTAACGGGTATAGGTTCTCATCGAACTGGACTAAGGATATTGTTTGTACACATGAAATTATGGCATATAAGAAATATCTTGATATTCTTTTTCTGAACAAAAATGAAGATCTTGTAATAATGGTGATGCATCATTCGTCAATCACAGCCGTTCTTATTAATATTGCAAGGCAATACTATGGGTATCCGAAGGACTTTTTTGGTAATATTGAATGTGATTTGTGTAATATTTTTTTGATAGAATATCAGGGTGAAAAAGCTGATATCAAATTAGCAAATGTTAGTGCTGATAAGCTATTAAAGCGGTTTTAATCATTTATTATAGCGAGAATCCTTTAGCCCAGTTATACTAAATGCTTTGGCATCATCATGAAAGTGTCTATTTTCCATTTAAAACGGGAAATTCCTGTCAAGTCTTGACAAATTTGCTATGCCAAGCCGTCTGAAAATCATCGAAAATTTCAGATGGCGGCAGAGGAAGCCGTGAAATTAGAGCTTATTTCTTTGCTCCATCCAGCTTTTTTTCACAGTCTTGCACTGTGACTTAAAGTTGGCAAGCAGTGTACTTATAAGGTATTTAGTGACAACAAGTCAATCAGGAGGGACGGGCAGGGTATAGAAAATAACTCAGCGAAAATGAATTTTAACGAAATAAAAAATAAGAAAGGTTTATCGCATTGCAGGTTTAGCAGGAGAATGAATCGCATTTAAAGCTTCATTAACACGAGCGTAGTAAATACGCAGAAACTTGTTTGCAGCAGCCATCATGTAAACCTTGTACGGCTTGCCTTCAGAACGTTTCTTGTCAAGGAATTGATAAACAGAGTTGTTTTCTGGCTGATTTTTGATAATAACATCAACGACCTGAAACAAAGTCTTACGCAACGATGGAGAACCACGTTTGGAAATACTTCTTGACTTAACATCAAGGCATCCTGACTGATAAGGAGGAGCGTCAAGCCCTGCAAATGCAGTAATAGCCTTGCGGTTATGAAAACGTCTTGTATCGCCAATCTCAGCCATAAGCTGAGAACCGAGAACCGTACCAACACCGTAAAAATCCATAACGGTTCTGTATTCTGGAAGCTGCGATGAGAGTTTGTTCATTTCACTTCTAATGGCAGCAAGGGTTCCAAGTATAGAATTAAGCTGATTGACCGATTGTTCAATTAAAAGCTTAACACTGTCGGTCATAGGCAATGTGCTGACTTGTTCTCTTGCGTATGTATGGATTTGCTCGGCTTGAGATTCTTTGTAGTAGTAATTATTCTTTCTGCACCAGCTTTGATACTTGATTTTAAATGCTGACAAGGAAAGTTTTGAAACACAGTCAACATGATAAAACTTTGATACGAAATCAACCCATTTTTCGTGTCCGTCAGATTTTCTTTGAGGTGATGAGAACAATGAATTGGCATTAGGAAAAACAGAATCGAGCAGAGAAATCAAGTTGTTTTTCTGCATTGTCTGAATTTTACTAAACTGAATATACTGCCGATTAAGGATTTTAAGAGTTTTACGAATATCCTCTTCGGGGATGTATTCAGGCAGGTCGACCCATTTATCAAGGGCGTAGGAAGCAAGTTTGAGAGCGTCCTTCTTGTCGGTCTTGACCTTTCTGATTGAGTTTCCGGAGTCTGAATAAAAAACCGTGTAAATGCCAATGATAACCATAAACAAAGTAATGGAGGAAATTGGTATGAAAAGAAGAAACCACGGTTTAGATGAAAGAGAAATGGAGCTTGTAAAGCTTCTGATGGCGGATTGTAAAAGCACGGGAGATATTCAGGCGAAACTGAAAAAATTATTCGCAGGGACTATCGAACAGATGCTGGAAGTTGAAATGGAGGAGCATCTCGGTTATGAGAAAAATTCAGTAGAAGGAAACAATTCTGGAAACAGCAGAAACGGTTATGGAAAAAAGACCATAAGCAGCGATTATGGCGACTGCGAAATTTCTCATTCACCATAATCGCTAGAAATAGTCTTATTCCCGTATCAATTTCTGCATCTAAGATCTGGTTTTTATAAAAATATCTAATAAACAATAAGGGCAAATTAAATTATATTTATCTATGATAGAAAAACATATATATC
>CAMWXM010000239.1 GCA_947178195.1 uncultured Ruminococcus sp. | reverse complement strand
TTATCAACGTGGTAAGAGGCGGAAAAAATGTTTCGGAGAAAATTGCGGAGCTGAAATCCAAAAATCTTCAGGCACAGAAAATGATAAGAGAACTGCTGGTTCAGAGGGGTTATCCGGAAGATTATCTGGAGGTAAAATATTTTTGTGAAAAGTGTTCGGATACCGGTTATGTTGGCAGTGAAAAATGTAACTGCTTCAAGAATCTTATAGCTTCGATGACTGCCGCTGAAATGAATAAAAAATCACATATAAACCTTTGCAGCTTTAATACATTTGACCTTAGTATGTACAAGGGAAGCGACCCGGCTGAAACTGAAAAATGCAGAAATATTATGAGCAGAGTTTTTGCTTATTGCAGAGATTATGCCGATAATTTCACAACCTCTTCCGATAATATTTTAATGGTCGGAAGGACTGGTCTGGGAAAAACTCATCTTTCCCTTTCAATCGCAAACGAAGTGCTTAAAAAAGGCTATAATGTTCTCTATGATTCGACCCTTAATTACTTAAATCAAATCGAAAATGAACATTTTGGCAGGGATACGAGCGGACGGAATACCCTCGAACAGCTAATGTCGGCTGATCTTTTGATACTTGACGATCTGGGTACTGAATACGATAAGCAGTTTTATGTTTCTACAATATACAATATAATTAATACTCGGATCAACAGGCGACTTCCTACAATTATAAGTACAAACTTAACCGAAGCGGAAATGCTTAGAAAATATGAGGAGAGAATAGTTTCAAGACTTTTGGCAATTTATAAAAGCTTTGGCTTTGTGGGAAAGGATATACGTCTTATAAAAAGACAATCATAAAACAAGGGAGTAAACAGCTTTTGAAGCTTGTTTACTCCCTTGTATTTTTAGTTTAACCTGTAAGATTCATTATATTAAGTAGCAGCAGCCAGCTTATGCCGTAATATGTCACTACAGCCACAAGGTCGTTGATCGTGGTAATCAAAGGACCAGAAGCAACTGCCGGATCAACCTTTATTTTTTTAAAAAAAAGTGGGATCAAAGTGCCAACCGTACTGAATACGATAAGCAGTTTTATGTTTCTACAATATACAATATAATTAATACTCGGATCAACAGGCGACTTCCTACAATTATAAGTACAAACTTAACCGAAGCGGAAATGCTTAGAAAATATGAGGAGAGAATAGTTTCAAGACTTTTGGCAATTTATAAAAGCTTTGGCTTTGTGGGAAAGGATATACGTCTTATAAAAAGACAATCATAAAACAAGGGAGTAAACAGCTTTTGAAGCTTGTTTACTCCCTTGTATTTTTAGTTTAACCTGTAAGATTCATTATATTAAGTAGCAGCAGCCAGCTTATGCCGTAATATGTCACTACAGCCACAAGGTCGTTGATCGTGGTAATCAAAGGACCAGAAGCAACTGCCGGATCAACCTTTATTTTTTTAAAAAAAAGTGGGATCAAAGTGCCAACCGTACTGGAAATCAGCATGGCTATTAAGAGAGAGATTCCGATACAGCCTGATACAGCAAAACTGAATAGTATTTCTTTTTGTTTAAACAGCATGATATACAAACCTACGAACAGAAAAGAAATAACACCTAAAATCAACCCATTGGAAATTCCAACCTTCATTTCTTTCGTTACAAGCCGTAGTTTCTGTGCCCCTGTCAGATTTTCATCCATCAACACACGAATCGTTACAGCAAGTGATTGTGTACCGACATTACCTGCCATATCCAAAATCAAAGACTGAAACGCCATAATCAATGTGAGCTGTGAAACGACCTTTTCAAATGCGCCAACAACTCCCGAAACAACCATGCCAAGAGCCAATAGAACTAAAAGCCAAGGCATACGTTTTTTCATACTTTCCACAAGGGGTTCTTTCAAGTCTTCCTCAGCGGTCAGACCGGCAAGCTTAGCGTAATCCTCGCCCATTTCCTTGTCAACAACTTCGATAAGACTCTGAGACGTAATAACGCCTATCAAACGATTATAATTATCGAGAACCGGAATAGAGTCCTCAGAATAGTTTTTCAGCTTTTCTATACAATCGTCCACGCTTTCGCTTCCATATACATACGGGAAGGAGGTTACCGTAAATTTTTCCAGATTGGTTCCTTCACGGGCGATTATAAGATCTTTAAGGTCGAGAGCACCGTAAAATTCATTCTTGTCATCTACAACAAACAGCGTTGTGATATTATCGTTATCGGAAGCTTGACGTATAAGAGAACGCATGGCTTGTTTGACCGATAGATTTTGTTTTATGGTAATGTAGTTTGTGGTCATTTTGCTCCCGATCTCATCGTCGTCGAAAGAAGTGATGAGTTTTACATCGTCTCTTGATTCATCGTCCATAAGGTCGATTATCTGTACTCTTTTTTCTTTAGGGATTTTCTTTAAAATAACGACAGCATTATCTGAGTCCATATCCGACACGATGGATACTGCTTTTTTCATGTCCATTTCGCTTAAATATTCCGCAGCTTCCTCTTCTCCGGAATATTCAAGTATTTCCGAAAGCATTGAAACGCTCAATATATGAAAAAGCTTTGCTCTTTCAGCAGGCGTTATTAGCGATATTACTTCGGAAATATCATTTTCATGGTAGTCCTCAAGCATGCTTTGCATTATCTTGGGAGATTTATCGCTTCTTATTATCCCGATAATTTCGCCTGCATAATCGGGTTTTGCAGATTGAGTCTGTTCTGAAGCGTCAATATTGATATTTTCCTCTTGATTCATTTACAAGACCTCCTGATTCAGAAATTTTAAAACTTCTGTGGTAAATCAGGGGCAAAACAGAGAACTGTAAGAGTAAATCTTCCTGAAAAGCCGTTTCAGACCCTGCGGAAGAATGTTATTTTTGGGCATAAAGTAATGCGACTGCAAATCGAATAGCTTATAGCTTTATTGCAGACAGCGGCATATGTCCATTTCAAGCCTCTTTTACTTCGCCCGTAACTATCACAGTTATCCAATTTGCTCACCTCACATTACTTTGATATTTGATGATTTTTCAGAATCTTTAAATCCATTTTACCGGCGAGATTGGCCGATAAAAGATTCAGAAAGTATACTGAATATTATTTAGTCGAGAAGATCGTCTATAGCGTCTTCAATCGCATCCTGGAGTTGTTCTTCTTCAGATTTTTCTCCGCAGCCTGTCAACATTCCCAAACAAACTATAACTGCTCCAATAATAGCTAAAAATTTTATCTTTTTCATTGCTTATAAACTCCTCTGAAATTATTTATAATATTCGCAGTTTTTGCGGCAATTATTATACATTTTCTGCTCACAGGGCGAATTAATTGACAGCCGCAGTTATTATTATAACATATATTTACATATTTGTCAAACATTACAGATTTTTCGGCATTCTATATAATATCGCTTATCCTGAGCATGACCCATTGAAAAGGTTTTCCTGGGCAATGCGCCGTCTTTAATGACCGTAGGGAAAAGCTGGGATTTTTTCATATCAGGCAATATAAAGCCAATAGAATTTTTAGCTGATGCAAGTTTTTTTACAGTGTCCGAACCGTGTATATAATCAATTTTTCCGCTGTTTTCGGATAAATATTTATCAAGAAAATTCTGGAGAGTTCCAACAGTAAGTTCAGAGCTTTGATTGTGAATGTAAACTGTTTTTTCAATTCCGGCGGAAATATAGCTGAATTTCTGATTAGAGGGTATATCTGAAAGTCCGAGCTTGTCATTCATTTCTGAAATTATTTTATCCGTATCCGTATTTGTGATTATTCTATGGATAGCCTCAAATTCAAGGGCAGGACTGTGAAGATTAACAATTTCCACAAGAGCGTATCTTGCCGGGTGGTCGGAAAGATCCTTTCCAGGATTAGCTTTTTTCAGCTGTTCATAAAATTCCTTTGCCGTTGCAAGAGAATGGTTTCCGTCACCCATAGCATATAAAAGTACGTCCTTAACGCCGTATTTTTTTTCAAAATTTTCCGCATTTCCCAGAAAGTCAAGTCTTTTGATTATATCTCCGCATTTGTCTTCGGGTATATGATAGCCGCTTATTTTTCCTCCGCCTTGCATAAGTTCGGATTCGTAAAGCTTTTTCATCTGATTTTTTTCGTTTCCCAGCGGACCGATAACGGTATCATTTTCATCATCTATCAGTATCATAATATGCGGAAGCTCCAATAATGCGTCATTTCTGATTTTGATTCTTGGTGGAATCCTTTCAATAACAGTGGCTTCGGTAGCACGTACCTGAGAAACGCTGCCCTTGGAAAAATCGTATTCTTCAAGGTCGAGCATACCCAGTATACCGGATCTTAAAATATTATTGCTCTGAATCCGTTCAATATAGATCATTGAATTTTTATATTCAGTGAAAATTCCGCTTTCAATATATTTTTTCATATTGCAGTGAATGTTTTTTATTCTGTCATCAGTATCCTCTTTTTCAAGATAAATTTCAGGTAGGATAAGATTAAGGGAGGATGGGGAACTTCCGACATTTTCAGCGGTTTCATTCCAGTATTCCTCTTCACTTGTGTATTGGTCGCATGCTATGACCGCCCATTTTTCCATATCGACATTTTCATTGGGCACGAGAATGTCAGCAGGCTTAAATGCATTATTCATGGTGTACCTCCAGGTGCTTTTTACGGACAGCATCGCAC
>CAMWXM010000238.1 GCA_947178195.1 uncultured Ruminococcus sp. | reverse complement strand
GTTTTTTATGAATCGTTTTATGAAATAATAGTAATGGAATTCATAAAAAGGAGTGAATAAAATGGAATACAAATCAATAATCAAGGGTGCTGCGGTAGGAATGCTTGCCGGTACAGCATGCTACATGATCTCACGTTCTTCGGCGAAAAAGAAAAAGTCCCTGAAAAGGAATACCGGAAAAGCCATAAAGGCTATCGGCAGCGCTGTAAGCTGTTTTACTTCAATGATGGCATGAAAAAACTGGATAAAAAGGGCATAGGCAAGCTTTATTTTTGTATGCTTGGAGTTATCACGGGACTTGCAAACGGTCTTTTTGGTTCGGGCGGCGGTATTATCGCCGTCCCCATGCTTCAGAAAAGCGGACTTGAAATAAAAGAATCCCATGCCACTTCGCTGGCTCTTACTCTGCCGCTCAGCGTTGTCAGCATATTTTTTTACTATGACGCAATAAAAGATACTTTTTCCGATACGCTGATTTTGATTATGTTCGGACTTGCAGGCAGCATAACCGGGGGAATACTTATGAAAAAGCTTAAAGCTAAATATCTGAAAAAGGCTTTCGGACTGCTGCTTATAATTTCAGGAGTGAGATTGTTTTTTAAATGAATTTTTTAATGTATACGGCGGCATTTGTTACCGGTATTTTAGCTTCTCTGGGACTGGGCGGTGGAATGATACTGATATTGTATATGACGCTTATTGCCGGAATGTCCCAGATAACCTCTCAGGGAATTAATCTTTTATTTTTTATACCTATTGCATTGCTTGCACTTATAATGCACACAAAAAGCGGATTTGTAAAATGGAAAAAAATAATTCCAGCCATAATATGCGGAATTATAAGTGCGGCAGCCGGTTCATTTTTAGCAGAAGCTATGGGAAATAATTTTCTGACAAAGCTTTTTGCTGCATTTGTTTTCATAACTGGCATAAGGGAGCTTTTTAGCAAGGCTCGGAATTGATTATATAAAAATAAAAGCCTATATATTATTGTATTAAAAATCCAGAAGCAAAGACTAAAATGAACGTAGGCAGTCTTAACCTCTGGATTTTTTGTGATTTAATTATGTCGCTGATGCCTTAAAATGCCTGATCGATGCCAAGAATTTTAGCAGCATTTTCAAAAAGAATTTTATTTTTTTCGCTTTCAGAAATATCAAGCTTTTTTATCATTTCGATTTCATGTGCCGGGTCGTCCCACGGACAGTCGCTTGCCATTAAAATACGGTCGGCTCCATGCTTTTTAATAATTCTTAACAGTATATTATTACCGATTTCTCCTGCCGTAAATCCTAGGTCAAGATAAACTTTGCCCTCTGTTCCAGCAATATATCTTTCTACCTGTTCCCAGCGGTACATTCCCCCAAGATGGGCAAGAATCATTGTAAGGTCAGGAAAATCCCTATGTATCTGTGCGAAATCCTTAGGAGTACTATGAAGCTGGTCGGGATATAATGGGTCATAGCCAGCATGAAAAATGATTGGTAGCCCTATACGGCTGCATTTTTCATAAATGGGATATATTCGTTTTTCATCTGCAAAAAATCCCTGATAATCCGGGTGAAGCTTGATGCCGTAAAGACCGGAATTTTTTATATCGTCTATGGTTTCCGATAAATCCTCCGAATCAGGATGAACGCTTCCGAAGGGATAAATTCTGTCGGATTTTATTTCCTTTGCCCATTGATTTACGATTTTTTGCTGAGAAGGTTTTGTGGCAATAGGCAAAATTACGGATATATCTACACCTGATTTGTCCATATGCTTTAAAAGTCCGTTTACTGTGCCGTCTGTATACGGAACGATGCCGGAGGTTTCGGATAAATTTTTCATTGCTTTTTCTACAATTTTTTCCGAAAAAGCATGAGTATGAAAATCTATTATCATAATTGCACTACCTACTATAATAAAATTTGTAAGAAAAATTATTATGAAAAGCCAAAATGTATTATTTAATTTTATCCGTATTCATAAAAGGCACAAGTGCGTCAGGAATAGTAACAGTTCCATCGCTATTCTGATAATTTTCAAGGATAGCAGCAACAGTTCTTCCCACAGCAACACCTGAGCCGTTAAGGGTATGAACAAACTGTGCCTTATCCTTAGGACTGTTTTTAAATCTTATAGCAGCACGTCTTGCCTGATAATCCTCAAAATTAGAGCAGCTTGAAATTTCCACATATCTGTTATAAGAAGGCATCCACACTTCAATATCGTATGTTTTAGCGCTTGAAAATCCTATATCTCCGGTTGAAAGAGCAACAACTCTGTATGGAAGACCAAGTCCCTGTAAAACCCTTTCCGCATCATTTGTAAGCTTTTCAAGCTCTTCATATGAAGTTTCAGGACTTGTAAATTTAACCAGCTCAACCTTATTAAACTGATGCTGACGGATAAGACCTCTCTGGTCACGACCTGCGCTGCCGGCTTCTGCTCTAAAGCATGCGGAGTATGCGCAATATTTTATCGGAAGCTGATCTCCTGAAAGAATCTCATCTCTGTGCATATTTGTTACCGGAACTTCCGCAGTAGGAATAAGAAAATAATCATTGTTAGCTACTCTGAATGCGTCCTCTTCAAATTTAGGCAGCTGACCTGTACCAGTCATAGAAGCACGGTTTACCATATAAGGTGGAAGCACTTCAGTATAGCCGTTTTCAGTATGAGTATTCAGAAAATAACTTATGACAGCTCTTTCAAGTCTTGCGCCTAAGCCTTTATAAAAATGAAATCTTGCTCCCGTAACCTTCGCTGCAGTTTCAGGGTCTAAAATTCCAAGATTCTTACCAATATCCCAGTGCGCAAGAGGTTCAAAATCAAATTTTGTAGGTTCGCCCCATTTTCTTATTTCAACATTTTCACTGTCGTCCTTACCGACCGGCGTTGTCTCTGATGGAATATTAGGGATTCTCAATAAAGTATCCTTCTGCTTTGATTCAAGCTCGCTTATAACTCCATTTGCTTCTTTTATCTTTTCTGAAATTTCTTTCATTTCAGCCATGACAGCATCTGTATTTTCACCGTTCTTTTTCATAATAGGTATCTGCTTTGAAACCTTGTTCTGCTCTGCTTTAAGAGCGTCTGTTTCTGTTGAAAGCTTTCTTCTCTTTTCGTCAATTTCAAGAATTTCGTCAATATAGCTGTCATAATCAGCATTTCTTGTTTTTAAGGCTGCTTTTGCCTTCTCAGGGTTTTCTCTGATAATTTTAATATCTAACATTTGATCTTCTTTCCTTTCAATTATTTATTCTGATAATTTTTTTGCTAATTCAGATAAATCTTCTTTATCATAAAATTCCAAAATAAGAGCACCCTTATTTTTTCCATATTCAACCTTAACTTTTCTTCCTAAGGTATCGTTAAGGCTTATTTCCATTTCCTTAAAATAGCTGTCTATCCGTTTATTTGAAACAGTTTTTTTATCCGGTTCTTCGTTAGCCATTTTTTCAAGAGCTCTCACATTTAATTTTCCGTTTGCAGCTTTTTTGGCTGCTTCAATCATTTTTTCTTCATCATCAAATGAAAGAAGTGCCTTTCCATGACCGACCGTTATATCCCCCTTTTCAAGCATATTTAAAATTTCATCTGGAAGAGATAAAAGCCTCATCGAATTTGCGACTGCCGATCTTGATCGTCCCACTGTTTTTGCAACATCCTCCTGAGTCATATTGAAATTTTCAATAAGCTCATTATATCCCTTTGCTTCTTCAACAGGATTCAGGTTTTCCCTTTGAAGATTTTCAATAAGAGCAATCTGCATTGTTTCTATATCTGATAGTTCCTTTATCTGTACCGGAACATCAGATAAACCAAGCATTCTTGCCGCTCTCCACCGCCGTTCACCGGCGACTATCTGATAACCGTTGCCGTAGGGTCTTACAAGCAGCGGTTGGATTATACCGTGCTGCTTGATAGAATCGGCAAGCAAAGCTATAGATTCTTCATCAAAATTTTTTCTTGGCTGTTGTCTGTTTGGTTCAATCTCAGTTATTCTTAAATTCTGAGCCGAATCGGTATCAGTTTTATTATCGTCAAATAATGCGCTGAGACCGTTACCAAGTCCTCCTCTTTTAGCCATTTATACACCTTCTTTTTATCTGATTCTTTTGAACAGGCTTCTTTTTTCTTTTTTAACGGGAGGCTGTTCCTTTAATATTTCATATCCCAGCAATTCATAGCTTTCAGTACCCTTGGAGCTTTTATCATAGTACATAACAGGCTGACCAAAGCTGGGAGCTTCTGATAATCTTATATTTCTCGGTATCTTAGTATTAAAAACTTTTCCCGGTAGATGTCTTTCTACCTCAGCCACCACCTGATTGCTTACATTAAGCCTTGAATCAAACATAGTAAATAATACGCCTTCTATATCCAGGGAAGGATTATATTTTGTTTTTACAATTTTTATTGTATCAACAAGCTGGCTTAATCCTTCAAGAGCATAAAATTCAGCCTGCATAGGAACGATTATTTTATTGCATGCCACAAGTCCGTTAATAGTCATAAGGCTCAGCGACGGAGGGCAGTCTATAAAAATATAATCATAATCTTCATGACAGGTAAGAAGCTGCATTTTTAATCTGTTCATTCTGTTGTCAATTTCAATCATTTCTATTTCGCCGCCGGCAAGGTCTGATGTTGCCGGAACTATGCTTACATTTTCAAATTCTGTTTCTATAATAG
>CAMWXM010000237.1 GCA_947178195.1 uncultured Ruminococcus sp. | reverse complement strand
AATTATATTTTAAAACGAACCATCATGTTCTTAAGAAAAGATTCAGTATAAGAAAAATACTGCTGCTTCGATTAAAACAAATATTCTCAAAGATGAACCTGTTGCAGAGGAATCGGCGAGCTTTGCTGACATTCTTTATGATCAGATTACATCGGTGATCGGCGGCGATAATCCCAATCAGTTTTTTTGTATGGGACTGCCGGGAACTTTACTTGACCCTGCGCAGTATTCATACGATACTGATAAAAATCAGGTCAAACCGGCACATGTAAAGGCGAATGAATCGAAGCTTGCAGATAAGCTTTTTGATGCGGCATTTATGAGTTCTGCAAGCAACGGCAAACACTTGACAACCCAATACCGTACGGCGCTGAATATGCTTACGCCAAAACTGAACGGAAAGCTGTTCGATGCCAAAACCAAACTTCGTGAGGTTCTGATGACACCCTATCCGTATAATTTTGAGGATGGCAGTTCAGAAGTGCTTACATTAGAACAGGTATTTTATAAGCTGTACAGCGATTATGTTTCTGCCAAGGAAAAATGGGCACAAAAGCAGCTCGATAAGAAAAATGAACTTGAAGAAAAGTATCCGGAAAACACCACTGAAGCCAATATCAAGAAACAGGACGCCTTTCTTGAGTGGTACGGAGTTGTTGCCGAATCGGAAGAGCTGATTGTTGAAGAAAAATTCGGCAAGGTACTGGGCGTATTTTCTCCTGGGGATATGGAGATTATTACGGGTATCCTGGAAAGCGGTTCTGGACGTGAGCTTGCAGAAGCAAGGGCGGCGCTTGATAATGTAGGCGAATTGGATCCAAGCGGAGGACATATTTATCCTGTCACTCTATATCCGGAGAATTGGTTCAAGCTGCTCGATACATCTTTTACATCCATTGATCTCCTTGAGAGTCCTGCGGCATTATCTCAAAGACTACAAGTACTTGAAATGCAGAAAAGCAACATTACTGCTAATATCAATCAGTTTTTGCAGGTTATTCCCGATGAAGAAGCGATTAAGAACTTAAAAACAAAATACGAGACCTGTGAGGCAACCTACAAAGAGGCGTTCGGGGAATATCTCGAAAATAACACATCGGCTACGCTCGATATGTTCAAAACTGTTATTGATATTATCGCTTCAAATAGCCCCAATTCCGACCAGCCTAATACCGACAGTGTTGCTGATTCGACTATTAAAAGAGTTTTCGGGGTTAATCTTGAGGATGTTTCAAAGATTACAGAAATGCTGAAAAAAAGTGCATCAAACTGTATCAAAGCCCAGCAGGAGCTTGCTAACAGTTCCGAAGCTGCGGTTACATCGGCTTTGGATTATTTTACCGCCAATAATAAACTCCAAATGAAAAATATGCTTACCCCATTACAACAGCAGCTGAATGAGATAAACGAGAAAATTGACGAACAAAAGCAGAAAATCTCCCTGTCAACTGCCATGCAGCCACAGCCTGACAAGGATGCGGAAGGAAATGTTAAAATTCCCGATAAATCATTGGTTGCACCTAATAAGGTTCCCGACAGATTTACCCAGATACTTATAGATACAAGCATTTCTTCGGTAAGCGAGGAATCTTCAAAAAGTTCCAGCGCTTCTCAATCGAGTTATGGCGTATCGTTCTTCTTTGGCGGCTATTCCAGCAGCAGTTCGCATCAGGAGGCTGTTTCGAAGGAGATGGAAAATAATCAGAGTATGGAAATTCAGATCGGTATGTCTGTTGCAAAGGTTGAAATCGATAGAGCATGGTTTGATCCAGGCGTTTTTATGCTTACCGCTGATATGTATAATACTTCCAGCGAGCATATTTCTCCGGTTGATGAAACAAGCTTTCATGCCGACGACAAACAGGCTGTACTAAACAGAATGAAAAAGATGAATGAATCAGTTTTTCCTTGCTATCCGACGGCATTTGTAGTTGCAAAGGACGTTACGATTAAGTTCGTTTCCCAAAAAGCAATTTCTAATTCCTTTGCGCAAAGCGTTGAGGAGCATTCTTCCAGAGGCGGCGGATTTTTCATCTTTGGAGGAAGCAGTTCCAGCGCTTCTTCAGATTCAAATTCTGCTTCTACTGCTACATCTTCAGCCAATAGTGTAACCGTAAGATTTACGGCTCCCCAGATACTCGGGTATTATCTTGAGGCAGTCGCACCGGATAAAAGTACTGCAATAAGCAACTCTAACAACAGCAATTCCGATTACATTTCCATTTTTGAGTTTATTACGGCATTCAAGAAAATGCTTGATGAGCATAATGAAAAATATAACAAGAACATATTGAGCTAATCGAGAAAGGAAAAATATATGCTTAAAAGAATAGATATTCCAATGAATGCGGAAGTAAAAAAACTGTTTCTTCCTAAAGAACATGAAAAATCCGCTTTGGTTCTTTATCATGAGTCTGATGACGGGCTTGTATTTGTAGGATTTTATGATCCCGATGTACCTGATGAGGATTATCGTGATGGGATCGTTGCGATTCCTTTAAGATCAACGTTTATCAATGTCACACCATTTTCAGAAGGATCACCTTTTTACAATGTTGTGAAAAGTTCAAATGATAAAATATTTGTTGATGGAAAGACAAAAAAGTCTGTCGGCTCATGGATGGAGATCTGGCGCACTGTGACCAAACGTGCACTTGGAGTAACGCCAACAGAAAAATGTTATGTCAACTATTCGTGGAGCAGTGAAGAGGAGAAAAAAATATGTGTGTCTACAGATCTTGTTGGCGGACATATGATGCCTGGGCAAAGTGCAGAGCTTAATCCCGGAGATACAGTTTATTTGTTCCCAATATGCAGAGGTCATAATAGTCATTTTAACAAAAAGGAAATGATGCTGACTTCTGATGTTTACGCTATTGAAATGCTGTATAAGATCGATACCGTCCCGGAGGATATGATCCAAATACAAGGAACACACGAACAAATTAATAAGCAAAACGGCATATATAATGGTATAGACCTATCTGAGCATAATGGTCGCGTCGATTTTTCAAAGATCAAGTCGGCAGGAATTGACTTTGTAATGATCAGAGAAGGCTATGGCAGCGATGGTTTATACGAAAATCAAGTGGACAGTTTCTATGCTGAGAATTATAGCAATGCTAAAAAAGCAGGACTTATGGTTGGGGCATATCATTACATGTATGCTTCAACCCCTGAAGAGGCAGTCACAGAAGCAAAGGGATTTCTCGCAAACCTTAAAGGAAAACAATTTGAAATGCCCGTTGTTCTGGATATCGAGGAGGCTGTGCAGAGCGAGCTTACTGTCAGCACAGTTGACAGTATTGTCAAAGCATTTATGGATGTATGCGAAAAAGCAGGATATTTCTGTATGTTGTACAGCTATGAGAGTTTTCTAACAAATAAAATTTCTTTGTCATTGAGAGATAAGTATAGCATATGGTGTGCCAATACATCTGGGACTCCGAAGATCAAGTGCGGAATTCATCAGTATAGTTTCAAGGGAAATATCAATGGAGTGAACGGATTTGTAGACCTTGATCGCGCATATATTGATTATCCGTCTATTATCAAAAACGGTGGTTTTAACGGTTATCCGAAGTCAGTAAAGAAATAAAATGTTGAAGGTAGCAGTAGAACTGCTACTGCTTAAGCGTCTTAATTTGTTTATAAAAATAGCACTCAAGGCTTTCGACTGAGAAATACAGCGAAAGCCTTTTTCAATTATACTTGATTTTGTGTTTAAAAAATGCTATACTAATATTGTTAGGAAACGGAGGTGCAGCGTATGGGAATTTATTTGAATCCGAGCAATATTGATTTTCAGCGTGCTTTGAATTCAGATATTTATGTTGATAAAAGCAGTTTGATAGAGTACACAAATCGAAAATTATTCACAGAACAGCAATTTATCTGTGTCAGTCGACCAAGACGATTCGGAAAATCTATGGCTGCCAATATGCTTACTGCATACTACAGCCGTGGGTGCAATTCAAGAGAAATGTTTAGCAAGCTGAATATTGCTAAAACACAGTCTTTTGAAAAAAATCTTAATCAGTATAATGTAATAAGATTGGACATTCAAAAATTTGCTAACCGTGCCAAAACAGTCGATAATATGCTGGAATTGCTGCAAAAAAGAGTTATAAATGAACTGAAAAAAACATTTGAAATCAGTGATGATGAAACGGATCTTCCATTTGCACTTGAAGAAGTTTTTGATTCAAATCAGCAGCCGTTTGTATTCATAATCGACGAGTGGGACTGTGTTTTAAGAGATAAAAAAAATAACAGTGAAGCCCAAAAAACGTATCTGAATTTTTTATGTGATCTGTTTAAAGGGCAGAGCTATGTTGCACTCGCTTACATGACAGGAATCTTACCAATTAAAAAATATGGAAAGCATTCAGCAATAAATATGTTCACAGAAATTGCCATGACAAATCCCCGTGAACTTGCAAAATTTACTGGCTTTACAGAAAAAGAAGTCAAAGAGCTTTGCGAACAGTATGGCATGCCGTTTGACGAAATAAAACGCTGGTATGACGGATATAATTTGAAAGGAATGTCGATTTATAATCCGCGCTCGGTCGTAATGTCTATGACAGGGCATGATTACGATAATTATTGGACTTCAACAGAAACCTATGAGGCACTGAAAGTTTATATTGAGATGAATTTTGACGGGTTGAAAGATAAGGTTA
>CAMWXM010000236.1 GCA_947178195.1 uncultured Ruminococcus sp. | reverse complement strand
ATCTTAAATTGCCCAAAAGCTGTTCCTTTGAAAGCGAAACCATTTCTGCTGCCGCAGATGGCGTCGGCGCTCTCATATCCGCTGCCATATCGGCAATGGTAAAATCCGTTTCATGCCCTACCGCCGAAATAATGGGAATACTGCTGTTAAAAACCGCATAAGCCACCTTTTCGGTATTAAATGGAGACAAATCTTCAAGCGATCCTCCACCTCTTGCCAGAATGATAACATCACAGTCTTTCCTGACTGCAGCTGCAAGAGCCCCAGCTATTGAATCAGCAGCATTTTCACCCTGAACCAGTGATGGAAGAATTATAAGCTCTGCAATAGGATAACGTCTTGAGAGAACATTTATAACATCCTGCAAAGCTGCACCGGTACGGGAAGTCACTACCCCTATCTTCCCGGGCAGCTGAGGTATAGGTCTTTTTGCCGACTGGTCAAAAACTCCCTCTTTACGGAGTTTTTCTTTAAGCTGCTCAAAAGCCACATGCACAGCACCTGCGCCATCGGGAATTATATCAGTAACATAAACCTGATAAACTCCGTCTCTTTCAAAAATCGATACGCTTCCGGCAGCAATAACGTTCATACCGTTTTCAGGAAGGAATTTCAGCCGTGATGCGCTGCTTTTAAACATTACTGCTTTTATGGCGCATTCCTTGTCCTTTAAGGTAAAATAAAAATGACCTGACCTATGCGCCGTAAAATTTGATATTTCACCCCTTACCATTATCCCGGTAAGCTTTTTATCCTCTTTAAATTTAAAAGCCAGATATTTATTTATCTGCGAAACTGATAATATCAGCATTTTTCATATTTCCTTTTATATTTTTTTGATGCAATAACAGCCACTCCCGCACCGTTGTCACAGGAAAACTCAGGCGAAGCAAAATATGCGTCAAATCTGCCCTCCAGCATTTTTTTAATATATTTATCAGACATGACGCCTCCTGCATAAACAACAGGAAGCTCTCCCAGTTTACCAATTGCTCTTTCGGTCATAGCCTCTATTGTTTTCCCTATAAACGTAAGACAGTATTTAGCTGTATATTCATAAGAAGCTCCCTGCGCAAGCATTTTTGCGCACTGGTTTTCAACTCCCGATAAACAACAGCTATTATCCTTTAATTTTATGTTTATCTTAAATTCTTCACTGGATTTTTCCGCAAGCTTCTCAAGCTCCCTTCCACAGGGAAAATCAAGTCCCATCATAACGCCAACTCTGTCTACAGCTTGTCCTGCTTTTAAATCGAGAGACGCAGAAAAAAGTTCTACCTTTATTATTTCCTTTTTATCGGGAGTGCATAAAAGACAGTCGGTAGTACCTCCGCTTACATGAAAGGCAATAAATTTCTTTTCAAATAAGTCCATACGTCCGCAGGAATAAAGAGCAGCGGCAATATGTCCTATCTGATGAGAAGTATAAAAAAGTTCTGCGCCACATGTATATGTAATTATCTCTGCCACAGTTTTTCCCGCAAGAAAACAGGGCATATATGAGCCATCAACATTTCTGGGTCTTACCGAAACTCCCACAGCCTTAATATCACGATGCTTTATAAGAAGATTTTTTAAAACCCTGCCTAACTGCCTTGTATGATGAAAAACAGCGTCGCTCTGCCTCAGTCCGCATTCGCCTGATTTTACAGGCAAAAGCTTTTTACACTGTAAAATCGTATTTTCTTCTTCAGCATAAACAGCAGCAGAGGTAGTATAATTACTAGTGTCTATCCCCAGAAATTTCCCCGGAAATTCAGACATTTTCAGTTTTCTCCAAATCAAGATTTTTTGCAAACGAACTTAAAACCCCATTTACAAAGCTTACGTCCTCCTTATACGAATAGGTCTGGGCAAGCAGTACCGCTTCGCTGATAGCCGCATTTACAGGCGTTTTATCGTCATACATTATCTCATAAAAAGCTATCCTTAAAATTGCCAGATTGATTTTTGGTATCCTCGAAATTGCTCTTTTTTTACTGAACGATGCAATTTTACTGTCAAGCTCCTCTGCTTTTTCAAGAACGCCTTCAACCATCTGCTTTACGCTGTCCTCCACCATAAGCTGATCAATCTCCTCAGCTATTTCATAAAGCTCTTCAATAGGGTCGTCACGAAGCAGCTTTTCAAAAATAAGCTTAAAGGCGTAATCTCTTACTTCTCTTCTTGTCATAAAGTCCTCCGTTTTTCAGAACCTGTTACCGCACAAAGGCGCAAAGACATGGCAAAAAAGTTATTTCCATGCCTTGCGCAGCGCTGTCTAAATTATGGATATAAATTTTACATTTACCTTTGAAACCATTACGCTTGTCATATCCTGAACGCAGGACTTGATTTTCTCCTGAACGGTTTCCGCACATTTTCTTATATTACAGCCCTGAGCTGCACTTAACAAAACGGTTATTTCAGCCGCACCGTTATTGAATTTTACCGATACGGCAGGCTCGCTCCCGATTTTTATCAGTCTTTCCGAATTATATCCGGCAATTCCCTCGGTTTCGTTTATCACATTTTCGGCAATATCAATAATAACGTTTTCTGATATTTTTATATTCCCCGAACATTTTTTCAAATTGATATTCATTTAAGATTTCCTTTCATATGATTAATAGCCTGTCCTGATGCAAAGAGGCAGCCCTGATTTTCAGCAGCGCTGCCTCAAAAATAAATACTGTACAGCGCCGCAAAAAATCATTTATCTGATCACCATACTTCTATTATACCACAAATTTGAAAATAAACAACTATTTATCTAAATAATCAATTTTTTTAACTGTTATTTCACCTCAAATATCCTTATATTTTCTGCCGGAACCGAAACCTCTCCCAGAATAATATCCTTTATCGACGCTGCCTGAGCCTTTTCAAGACCTGCTGTTTTTACAACGACTTTAGCGCTTTCACCGTCAAGATATACCACACAGTCCTCTATTCCCTGCGCCTTTACAAGAGATTCGATATTTCCCTCGCTTTCAATAAGCTTTGAGACCTCCACCGCTTCAAGAGCGTTTGTGACCATTTCGTCTTCGGTAATATCTCCTCCGCCCATAATAGTCTGAAGTGTCTGGACAGCCTCGTCACGACTGGTCATTTTCTCAAGCCTTGCCTGTGCAAAATAATCTGCCGAAGCTTCACCGTTTACAAATTCGCTCTCGCCATAATTTTCGGTATC
The DNA here is from genome assembly GCA_947178195.1 of uncultured Ruminococcus sp. Taxonomy (GTDB): domain Bacteria; phylum Bacillota; class Clostridia; order Oscillospirales; family Ruminococcaceae; genus Porcipelethomonas. The sequence goes on along the minus strand of CAMWXM010000236.1, from coordinate 1,528 downwards.
GGCATCGATAACACTATCTGCGGTGGTGCTTTCTGCTTCAGATGACGACATATCTGCATTAGCTGATATTGACTTTTTAACTTCAACATCACCCTTAGTAATAGAATAATTCACATATACCGCAATACCAAGCATAAGGGTCATACATGTGAGAATGATTTGTTTTTTTCCGATAATAAATGATGGTTTTTTCATAAGTATTACTCCTCTTTTAATTTTGTTACATAAATTTTCTGTGAAGAAATATTAAATACGGCGGATATGACGCTGTATATTCTTTCCTTAACGATATTACTGTCCCCTCCTTCGCAGATTATTGCAGCGCCGCTTATCTCAGGATTTACTATTTTTTTCAGCAGAGCCTGTTTTTCACCGTTTGAACCTATTATTACATATTCGCTTTCGGAAGAAAAATCCTTCTCTCCATTTTTGACTTTTTCCTCCTGCGCATAGATATACTCTTCTGTGCCTCCGACTGTTATCATCACCTCCGTTTTTCCTGCTCCTTCAATTTTTTCAACTATTTCTCTGACCTTTTTTTCCATTTCCTCAGCATATGTATCATAAGAACCGCTCCGCTCATAAGGCTCGCTTACGGTCTTATCGTTTTCACTGCTTTCAAATAATTCTGAAAACAAAATAACGATCATTCCGGCTATCCCCAAAAAAATTATGATTTTTATTCCTGCTCCGTTTTTTAAGTTTTTAATAATCTCATTTATTTTATTCACTAACCGTCACCTCGGCGTCTGTAAAATTTTTCTCTATTTCTTTTCGGGCTTGTTCAAAATCCTTCCCCTTATAATCTATTCTATTAATATCTATGCCGCCATCATCGTTAATATTAACATTTACATAAACTTTTTCAAAAGAAATGTTTTTTTCCGACAGCAATTTTTCTATACTGCTGCCGATTCTGTATTCCATCTCTTTTTTCATAGCCTCATCAGCCGTTTTCTGCAACTCGGCATAGCCTTCATCATATTCCTTGCTTTCATACTCCGGAAGTTCAAAATCTATTCCCGTTTTTATCCCTGCTGTTACGATACCAATAATAAAAATCAGGGAAAATATACTTTTAAGCTGACTGCTGAATTTTTCGCTTGGCTTTATACAGTCCACAGCAGTTATGACAACGCTTAATATACAGGACGTAATTATTATCTTTCTCATAAGATCCATGTTGATCACCTCACGAAATGTCATTACAAATAGTCATAACTATTCCCGTAGATACGATAAACATAAGCATAAAACAAATAAGTATACCCAGTCCGGCAGACAATACGGCATTTATATTTTTGAAAAGTTTTATAAGCTTTTTTGCAGAAAATATTTCTGCCAATGCTCCCAGAGCCGAAAATGAAATTTTATATATTACGGCATGAAGAAGCGAAGGCAGCAGCATTACCGCCAACACCGCAATACCTATTCCGCCCACTCCGTTTTTCAAAAGCAGAATACTGCCCTTTACCGTAGAATATGCGTCAGACGCCGCCGAACCGACTATGGGCACACTGTTTGACAC